>JAITBE010000149.1 GCA_031283755.1 Spirochaetaceae bacterium | reverse complement strand
ACCATTTCCTGTTCTTCAGGTAATGTTTTCCAAATATTGGCCGAAGATGTCCTGAAATCTCTTACCGAAACAAATTTCATATATAAACTCCTATAATATTACATAATACAACAATGTCACACATTTGTCAACAGAATTTTAAGAAAATTTGGGGCATTTCGCATAACTACGCTATATACACTAAACTTGACCCATAATTCAGGTATCATTACCGGTTTTAAGAAAAAAACTACGGAATTTCACAGAATTTCACGGAAAGAACAAGAGAAAGAGAGAGAAAATAGCGTATATATCTTTTTTTCCGTGAAATTCCGGGCCTTCCGTGGTTAAATTTCTTCATTTGCGTCTTGGTTTTGAGGAATGAGTATGGGCCTGTGTTTCTGTGGGTCAAGTTTAGTATATACAGGGGGTAAATGGGCGCATTTGCGGCGTTCCCCTCCCTATCGCCTCTTTTCTTGCGTCCTTTTTTAATGCCGCGGGCCCCGGCCAGGATAAGCGCATAGAATCGTATACAGCCTGTTTACCGCTATCATGGCAGGGAAAAAAGGCTCCCGCCGGGAACGCGCAAGGGATTGAAGCGGAAATCCCGCAGGCTTTACCGCAGGTGAAGCCGAGGAATTGGAGCGGAAAGCCCGGTCCGGCCGCGGCAAACCGAAGGTTTGATGCGGCCGGATGCGCCCAAAATAGAAGGATAAAAATTTCTATGCGTTTATCCTTGGCGCAGCCTCATTGTAATATTTTACCGTAACGGATATAATTAAGATGAAAAATTCAGGAGCAAGCTCCGGGGTATGAATCCTTCGCAACGAATGAAGTTCAAAATCCGTTTGGTCCTGAAGCGGACTGCGGAATTTGTCCGGAAATCGGGCTGCCGAACAGCGCGAATTTTAACTATCTCAGGCGGTTTGAAGATACAATGATATATAACCAAGTATACACGATTATGGATTGGGGCCCGGCGGTTACCAAGCTTATTTTGGATTTGGGGAAAAAGATACAAGCCCGGCCAATTGACGCCGCTAATTTCTCCGTATCCGTCAAACGGATCGATCCCCGGATCACCGAGGGTACGCTGATTGACGAAGGCAGTAGAAGGATCAAAAAAGCCTTTGTTTCCGATGCCCAGGGAAACAAAACGAATAGCGGAGCCTATATAACCCTGGAAATGGAGTGCGGCCCGGCGGATCCCTTAAGTTCGCCCATGAATTCCTACAAGGCCAGAAGCGCCTGGATCGACTGCCAATACCAAATTACCCAAAAAAACCCGGCGGCGGATATTTCGGCTCTGACCGCGGATAAACCCGGTAAAACCTATAAGCCCCAGGTGGAAAAATTCAATACAAACGGGAAAATCAAATATGATGACCCGGAATACGGCGAAATAACCCTGACCTACGCGGATTATGTTCCCCCCGGGGCTCATGAAGGTTCAAACCTCCCCTTGATTATATGGCTTCACGGCCTGGGGGAAGGAGGAACCGATGCAAGCCTGCCGATTTCGGCCAATAAGGCATGCCATTTCGCCAGTCCCGAGATTCAGGCCTACTTTGAGGGGGAGGCTTATGTGCTTATTCCCCAAGCCCCCACCTTCTGGATGGATATGGTCAACCTGGATCCCCGGGACGCGGGCAATGAAACCCTCAATGCCAGTAAATACACCCGGGCGCTGAAAAGCCTTTTCGACCGCTATGCAGCGGATCACCCCGGGATTGACCGGCGGCGGATCTATGTTGGGGGCTGTTCCAACGGCGGATTTATGACCCAGGTATTGATCCTGGCGTACCCGGATCTGTTTGCCGCGGCCTTTCCGGTTTGTTCCACCGCCATAGACAGCCGGATTACCTTCCGGCAATTACAGAGCATCCGGCACCTGCCCATCTGGTTTGTCAATGCCGCGTCGGATCCGGTGGTCCCCGCCCCCAAAAATTCCCTCGGTACCTATGACCGGCTGGTTAAGCTGGAAGCGCCCCAGGTTTATTACAGTTATCCCCGGAATATCTATGATAAAAGCGGTCTTTATACGAAAAAAGACGGTTCTCCCTACGTGTATTCCGGGCATAATTCCTGGATCTACGTGTATAACAATTGGTTGGCCCAGTATATTAATGGAAAAGAAATAAGCCTTATGGAGTGGCTTGCCTCTCAAAGAAAAAAATGAGTTTTTTATACGAAACCCACCTGCACACCAGTCAGGCCAGCGCCTGCGGGATATCCGAAGGGCATGAATATATTCGGAAATATCTGGCTCTGGGATATAGCGGAATTATAGTGACGGATCATTTTTTTAACGGCAATACCCGGATAAACCGAAATTTGCCCTGGAAAGAGTGGGTAACCCGCTTTTACCGGGGTTATGAGGATACCCGAAGGGAAGGGGACCGGCTGGGGCTGGATGTGTTTTTTGGCTGGGAAGAAACCTTTGAGGGGGACGATTACCTTATTTACGGCCTCGACAAGGAATGGCTCCTGAAACACCCCGAAGCGGCCCACTGGACCCGCCGGGAACAATACGAAACCGTAGGTTTATACGGGGGTTGCGTGGTTCAGGCCCATCCCTTTAGGCAGCACCACTACATTGACTGTATCCATCTATCCACCGGCTGTGTGGACGCGGTGGAAGCGGCCAACGGGGGGAATCAGGACCCGGCCTATGACGCCCTGGCGCTGGCTTACGCCAAAAGCCTGGGCCTTCCGGTAACCGCGGGCTCGGATATTCACCACACCGATCAGTTCCAGACCGAAACCATATACGGGGTATATCTGGATAAAAAAATGACCGCCATAAAGGACTATGTAAGTGCCATCAAAACCAATACCCTGGCGGGAATCCGTACCACCCCGGGCCGCTGCGACCTGCGTGGGAATGAAACTATCAAGCTGCCGGTGGACATCCGGAACGCCCAGGATCGCAGTACCCGTCAGGATATATGGGAATTATTGAAGCGCCGCGAATTCGCGGAAAAATAGCCATGCCGGTTCTGAAACGGCGCAATTTTAGCCCAGTTCCATGGACCGCCTGAAGGCGGCGTCCACCGCATTCATCACGATTCCCCGGAAACCGGCCTGTTCCAGGGCGGCAATCCCGGCAATGGTGGTTCCCCCCGGGGAAGCGACCATGTCCTTGAGTTCCCCCGGATGCC
The DNA here is from genome assembly GCA_031283755.1 of Spirochaetaceae bacterium. Taxonomy (GTDB): domain Bacteria; phylum Spirochaetota; class Spirochaetia; order Treponematales; family Breznakiellaceae; genus JAIRMO01. Next base: position 4,031 of record JAITBE010000149.1, on the reverse strand, counting down.
GGCCCGTTTCTTTGACCATGGCCGCCGCCCCCAGAATTGTCTGGGCCGCATAGGCCAGGGCTTTGTCCCGGGGAAGGCCCGCCCGGACCCCGCCGTCGGCCAGGGCCTCAATAAAGATATACCCAAAAGCCGGGCCCGAGCCGGAAAGACCGGTAACCGCGTCCAGGTATTTTTCCTCAAGCCGGTCCACCTGACCGGAATTGGCAAGGAGCCGTTCCAGTTCGGCGATCTTCTCTTCCCCGGTGCCGGGGGAGGCCGCCAGGACGATCATGCCCTGGGAGATCAGGGCCGGGGTATTGGGCATGATCCGGATCACCGGCTGCTGAGGACATTCCAATTCGGCGCTTATTTTGTTGATACTGAACCCCGCGGCCATGGAGACCAGGATCACGGGCCTATTCGAGGCATTCCGTTCTTTTACCGCCCCTTTTATCTCCCGGAGCACGCCGGAAAGCGCCTGGGGTTTTACCGCGAGGAAGACAAAATCCCCCTTTTGCACCGCCTCGACATTGGAATCAAAAACCCCGGCCCCCAGGATCTTGGCCGCCTCCGCCGCCTTGGGCTTATCCACATCGGTAAAACCCAGATTCTGCCCGCCGATAACCCCCACGGCCCCCCGCATCAAGGCCCTTCCCATGTTTCCGCTGCCTATACAGGCGATGGTGGTACTCATATTTTCCTCCCCGCCAATCTCAAAACCTTGAGGATTGGCCCCTTCTTTACTTTGTGAAACGACCTGTTCAAAATATGAGGTTTTGAAACCGCCGCCAGCGTAAAATGCAAATTGCTTGCGGTTTCTCCCCGGAAAAATCGCCGTGTTTTACACTAAAAAAGCCGTTCCCCGCTGGGTTCCGGCGGCAAGGGCTTCCAGGGCCTTGGGTTTTCCCCCGTGGGCGAGAATCATGGGGATGCCGTAGGACATCACCCGCTGGGCGGCGTCAAGTTTAGTGGCGATCCCCCCGGTACCAAAACTATTGGTACCGCCGGTACTGATCTGGCTGCGGACCTGGATTATATCCCGGACTTCGTTTACCAACTCCGCGTCGGGATGTCCCTTGGGGTTTTTATCATAAAGCCCGTCAATATCGCTGAGGAGGATCAGAAGATCCGCGCTCCAGAGTACCGCCGATTGGGCCGCCAGGGTATCATTGTCGCCTATTTTAATCTCCTCCACCGCCACGGTATCGTTTTCGTTGATTATGGGGACTATTCCTTCGTCTACCAAGGTAAAAAGGGTATTCCGCATATTCAAGGTACGGATGGGATCGCCAAAATCGTCCTGGGTTAATAGGATCTGGCCGATCCGCAGATCATGGGCCTCAAAAGCCCGGCGCCAGGCGCCCATAAGTTCCACCTGGCCCACGGCGCAGAGGGCCTGTTTATAGTGGATATCCGCTTTGCGGGCCCATTTTTCCATGGTAGAAAGCCCCGCCGCCTGGGCGCCGGAAGAAACGATGACGATGTGTTTACCCGCCCGGATAAAACCGGCGGCCTCATTGGCATATTCGTTTAAAAACGCCGGATTTATCCGGCCGTCCTGGTCCGCGAGGATATTGGAGCCGAATTTTATAACGATCTTACGGGCATCCGCTATTAACTGGGGTATCATACCATCCTTACTTCAAGCCGGTTTCAAGATTCGGTTTGTTTGAAGCCGGTTTTGGAATCTCAGGGCCGCACCTGACCCTGACCGCTTATACGATACTTTATCGTGGTCAAGGCTTCAAGTCCCATGGGCCCCCGGGCGTGGAACTTCTGGGTGCTTATCCCCAATTCCGCGCCAAACCCAAATTCGCCGCCGTCGGTAAACCGGGTGGAAGCGTTGGTGTATACGCAGGCCGCGTCTACCCGGCGGACAAATTCTTCCGCCGCCCCCAGATCGTTGGTGATGACGGCCTCGGAATGTTTGGTCCCGTAGCGGTTGATGTGGGCAATGGCCTCGGCAAGGGAATCCACGGTTTTAACCGCCAAAATGTAATCCAGGAATTCGGTCTCCCAGTCTTCGGGGGAGGCGTCCTTGAGGAGAAGCCCCGGAGGGACAGGGTCCGCCGCGGCCCGGGAGGGGCCGTCGCAGCGGAGTTCGGCCTTGCCCGCAAGCCGGGCCGCCAGGGGGGGCATGAGGAGGGACAGGGCCTGCCGGTGAACCAGGAGGGTTTCCACGGCGTTACAGGCCCCGGGTTTTTGGAGTTTGGCATTTTCGATGATATCCACCGCCCGGGCGATATCGGCGCTGGGGTCCACGTAGATGTGGCAGTTCCCCTCCCCGGTCTCGATCACCGGGACCCGGGCATGATCCACCACGCGGCGGATCAGTTCCTTTCCTCCCCGGGGAATGACCACGTCCACCCGGCCCCGGGCCGTTAAAATCAGGTCCACCTCGTCCCGGTTCCCCGAATCCGCCAGGGCCACCGCGTCCGGGATGCCGCCCCCCGCCTTCAGCCCCGCCTTGAGGGCCCCCACCAGGGCGCGGTTCGATTCCAGGGCGGCCTGAGAACCCCGAAGAAGGATGGCGTTCCCCGCCTTATACGCCAGGCTCGCGGCGTCGGCGGTAACATTGGGGCGGGATTCGTAGATGATCGCCGCCACCCCCAGGGGCACCGTGATCTGTTCTACCAAAAGCCCGTTTGGTAAGGTCCACCCCGCCCGGACCCTGCCGATGGGATCTTCCTGGCGGACTACCGTAAGGATCCCCTCAATAATACCGTCAATCCGTTTTTCGTTGAGGAAAAGCCGGTCTACCAGGGCTTCCTTCATACCACCGGAGCGGGCCTTGTCCACATCGGCCCCATTGGCCCGGAGGATCTCCCCCCGGCGGGCATCGATGAACTCCGCCGCTGCCCTTAAGGCGGCGTCTTTTTTTTGCCGGTCCGCCAAGGCTAATTGCTCCTGGGCCGTTTTAAGGGAATCAAAAAGTTGATCCAAAACATTCACCCCGCGCTCCAAAAAGTCATGATGCGGCGTTTCACAATTTGACACTTTGACGCCGTTTTTGGTATACTGGTAATACGGTTTCAAACTTCAGCTTTTGAGAAAACCTTATGTATCATATCTTATATCGCTCAGGAAGGGAATTGTGTATCGATGGACCCTTTTGTTGATAGTGTTTATGACCCTGCTTTCTTGTACCACCAGGGGCCCCCCGGTAACCGTACCCATAATCCCCGTGCCAAGGAAAGAACCGCTCCCGCTCCCGGAACCTGAACCGGTGTTACCGCTTATTGATGAGGCGGTGAAAAAGGTCAAGGCCAATTCTCCGGAAATAATTAAATCCTTTGCCGGTGATTCGGCGGAGAATATTACGGTGTCCGGGGATATAAATGGGTACCGGGTGGTTTACGATCTGCGGAACGCGGCGCCCCAGGATGAACGGCGGTTTTTGGTGGCCTTTTCAGTGGAAGATCCCCTCCGGAATGAACGGCGGGACGATTCCTTTCTTTGGACCCCGGAGGAGGATAACGCGGGGATATTACTTTCCCTGGATGATAACTACCAGGACGATTGGAAAACATATTTTGATCTCTTTGACCAGTATGGGGCAAAATTAACTTTTTTTGTTCAGGGGGAATTTTGTCCCTTCTGCGTGGAAGCCCAGGGCCGGGGCCACGATATCGGGTACCATACCAGAAACCATCTCAATCTGACCAAGGTTTCGGAGGATGTGTTTCGATCCGAGACCCTTTCGGGGCTTGCTGATTTCAGGAGCGCGGGGGTCCCGCTGAAGGCCTTTGCCTATCCCTACGGTCTTTCGGAACCCTGGATGATCGAGGCTCTTTCCTCCGCCTTCGGCCTGCAGCGGGGCTATGGGGTGCGTTTTCATATATATCAGAAAGAAAAAATCAACGGGTTTATCGCTTCAAAGGCGCTGGACAATATCCTTTTTAAAGAGGATGCTCAATTTGAACAGGACCTGTTTTTCATGCTTTTTATCACCAAGTTTTTAGGAAAGGATCATATCGCCCCCTTTACCACCCATGATATTTCCGATACCGCCCAGTGGGGTATTAAACCGGCGCGGCTGGAATACCTTTTAA
>JAITBE010000133.1 GCA_031283755.1 Spirochaetaceae bacterium | reverse complement strand
ACTTTATCCCCTATATACAAGTTGATAGTTCCCGGAGATTTACCCAGAGAATTGATCTGCTCCTGAGAAAGAGGAGCGGAATACCAGGTTTTTCCACCGGGATCTTTCCGCGCAGTAATACTGAACTCCCGTTCGCCGTTGGAAACGACAAACCTAACCGGCCCCAAAGGGTTTTTCACACTGGCCAGCAGATTCATCTCCCCGGCAAGATACGTCCCTCCGGCAGGGGCCAGTATATATCCTGTTTCGTTTTCCGCCGCTTTAACGGCGGGATTCGTGAGGCGGGCCTCTTTGAGATCGTAGAAAGCCGTACCATCCGCGAAGATCGACCGGGGATCGTTGTAAAAATCAATAAAGGGATCGACCATCCTGAGCCCCCGGACCGGAGAGGTCTTGTAGGGTACATAGTAGTCGCCCCCGGCAAAGTCCGCCCACACCAGAAAATACCCCAGGCCGGAAGGGGACACCGCGTTCAGAATTTCGGTGAACCATTCGGACCGCCGGTTATCCCCCAGGCATATAGTATTCCCTGCGGTACGGATAACCTGAAGCCCGGTTTCGGAAACCGCCGCCGCCTTGCCGTGTTTTTTCGCCATCTCCCCTACAATAGCGATACTGTTTTTGAAATACCCGATAAAACTGTCCACCGCTTTGGCGTTGGTATGGTACTGATCAAAGGCAACCACATCTACAAAACCGTCCCCCGGATAGCGGCTTTCGTAAGCCTCCAAAGTTTTAAAAGAGGAATCCGGGGAGTAGACATAGAGGAAGTTATGCACATCCTTAAAGTCTCTAAGGTATTCCACAGTATAGCGGAACACATTTTTGAACCCTTCGGGAGTACAGTACGAAGCCCCCCACCAAAACCAGCTTCCCATATTTTCATGATAAGGCCGAAAGAGGACCGGAACCCCCGCTTCGTCCAACAGGCGGGCCCACCGGGCGATAATATCAAGATAGGCGTTAAGGTACTTGTTGAGGTCTCCCCCCGGAAGGACCCGTTTCATCACATCCCCGGAGGTAGTGTTGTAGGAATTCCCCCGGAAGTGAACCCGCTGAGGATCAGCCTCCCGGACCTTGAGGTGGACAAGGTTAAAATTAGGGATATGGGCGGACAGGGTGATGATCGCCCCCGCCCTGGCCGCTTCAATCGCTATCCTGGCCGAACCTTCCACCGGATCCGCCGGATACCCGGTAAGGCCGCCGGGATACTCGTCCCCCATAAGGGACAGACCGTCAATACCTACTATCCCGGCATAGGAACCGGTAATGTCCTTTACATCCGATGTGGAAGACCCGGCGTACTTGACCCCCCGCTTATGGTGAAGATCGTTCTGATGACCAAAGATGACATAATCGCTTTTACCGATAGCGTCCAGGTAGGCAAAGAGCCTCGCCGCCGCCGGGCTTGCGTCCCCGTCCGCCAGGGAAACCTGTACGGGGAGGCCGAGGGACAGAGGGTCAACAACGGAAGGCGCTCCCGGAGTTTTGGTAAGTTCCACATCCAGGGGAACGCCCTTTACAAAGGCCAGGTTGTCGATAACCACCGCTCCCTTGTAATCCGTAGAAGACCCCACGATACCAAGGACCAGATCCGGCAGAGGTTTCTCCACCGGGGCGGCAAGCTCCAGTTTCGCATGGGTCTTGATCCAGCCATTGGCAAGGGTTTGCCCGGAGAGAGAAATAGTACCGTTGACATCCAGCGCACCTTCGGCGGCAAAGATCTTCGTCTTAAAACCGCCTTTGGTCTTTTTGGCCGGGTCGTAGTAAAAATCAAAGGTGAATTCCGTAAAACCCGTCATATCCAGGGGCGGATCCATGCGGGTTTTGATCTTTATCTCGCTCCAGTCGTTTTGGTTCTGCCGGGGAGAAAAATCAAGCTCCAGCCGCAGGCCGCCGCTTCCGGCGATCCTGTTGTCGAATTTCGCGGAAACTTCCCCTGTGTACTGCCAGAATTCCCCTGCGGCAACCTCCCATGCGTCGAGGCTTTCCGGCGTATCAAAGGTCCAGACCCCCGGCCCTTCAAGAGGGGAATCCCCGGAACTTTTGGGAACGGGAGCCGAGCCGCAGGAAAAAAAGCAGAGGAGGACAAAAAACAGGACGCCGATTCTGATAGTGGAAGGAAGTTTCATGTTCCCGCTTATTCCCACCGCATATTGTCGAAGAATATCGGTCCTTTGTAGTCCGTAAGATACCCGGCGATACTAAACCGCATATCGGGCATAAAACCGGCGGTAGGCATAATAAGGATGGCCGCCCTTGTTTTGACAAACCCGTTGCCGGCGTCCTCTCCTTCATCGGGAATTTCTCCGGTGCTGTCCACGCTGGCCCCATTGTTGCTGAACACCTTGGCCTTAAAGGAGCCGTTCGTGCGGAAGGAAGGATTGTAATAGAAATCGAAAGCAAACTGGGTGATGCCTTTCATATTAACCGCTTTGGGGAAATCGTTTTTTATTTTCGGTTCTGACCATTCGTTGTTTATGTCGTTGGTAAAATCAACGTCAAGCCTGAGCATACCGTTCCCAAAGGTCGTGTCATCGTAGCTGAGGGCTATATCGCCATGGTACTGGTAGACCTCACCGGGGGTTAGTTCCCACCCCGCTGTTTCGCCGGCGGGATCGTCAAAGTCCCAGGCTCCCGTACCGCCGCCCTTGGCCCCTCCCCCGCCGGTAGAAGCGCAGGAAAACAGTAAACAGGCGGCCAAAACCGCCGTCACGATGGAAATAAATTTTGCGTGTTTCATAAGATTCCTCCTCGTTATAGAAAATAAAAGAAATAAAAGATTGAAGCAAACCGCATAGATAGTACAAGTACGGAAGATTTATAGAAAGTTTGTATAAACCTTCCGTACCCTAAAAACGCTGTTCGTCCGCTTATTATTCAACAGGTTCCAACAGTTCAACCTTGGTAATAGCGCCGCTCCAGATATTGACGAAGAGCCAGTTATCCGTAGGATTTGCCAATGTTTCTAACGCGGCTGAAACTTCTACATCTACGGTAAACTGCTTATTGGTACCAAAGCCCTCTCCCTCCGGTACGGTGATAGGAGCAGGGGCCTCCCCATTGCCCACAGCGCCAATACCCCATCCGGGCTGCGGTCCACTCTCAGTATTATTGAGAGTACAAGTAATATGGAATCTCAGAATACTGCCCGCCGCAGCATTGGCAACCTTGGTGAACTCTTCGTCTTGAATATTTCCTTTACCGGTCGCAGAATCGCCGCCGCTAATTGAAGTATCAACCGTTATTATCTGAGGAGCGCCATAGCTAACCGGCGCTTTTTCCTGGAAAGTTATAGAGCCTTTGATGCCAAAAGGAGTACTACCCGCAGGGAATCCTGTGCCCTCCCAATTGCTATCCTGGGCGGTAATCTGGAAAACCTGCTTTACATGATCGGAGCTGGGGGTAGACTCGCTCACAGTAAATGTCCATTTATAAGTTTTCGCTCCTGCCACTATAGTGTCCGGAGTTGCATTAGTCCATGATCCTACCGTTTTCCATTCAATCCAATCACTCGGTTCTTCCCCATCATCTGCCAGAGTTCTTGAATCCTTATAAGCTACCTGTCCCGCAATATGCCCATTTACCAGTCTTTCGTCCACTTCAGTAACGGTAAGAATTGCTTCGTACTCCTTATCCTTCGTTAAGGTACACCCCACAATTTCATATTCGTACTGAGCGCCGTTTTCACCGTCTGCCGTAAGAACAAAATCGGCATCATCGAGCGGATTATGCGGCTCCGCCTCTGTCGGACATCCCGTCAACACCAACCCGGTCAGAACCAACAGGACAACCGGCAAAACCAATAATTTTTTCATAAAATATCCTCCTAAAAATTGATATACTCAAAGGCCCCGCGCTTCAAACCGGAGCCGGACAACGTCCGGCTGTCTTTGCAGACAAGGTTTTGACAAGAGGGAGGCTTTT
>JAITBE010000115.1 GCA_031283755.1 Spirochaetaceae bacterium | reverse complement strand
CTTTAGGGCGGTTGGAATTAGCAACGCTAACAAAAAATGGTAGTAGACCCCACAGTTAAATAATTTCCTTACAGAACGAACCTCGTAAATAATGCAACGCTTACAAGATACCCCGCCCTTCAGGGCGGGGAGGTTCATTACGGCGAGAACCTCCGGAAAGCCAGCCGGTTTCGGGGTTCTCTATAAACAATATACTATGGTTGGCTTCCCGGGGGGAAGATATTTCCGGATAAAACAAACTATTCCGGCGGAAAAAAAAAGTCCCGCTCCCCCTATGGCTGCCCGCAGGGCCTGGTTTTCCGGGGAAAGGACCAGAGCCCCCAGGGCATACCCGGCGATAAAGCCCAAAAAAGGGGGAAGCAGGGCCGTTAGGGTTTGTACCAGGGTGGAACCGGGGGAGAATTCCACCGCCACCCGCTGGCCCGGAACAAGGGGGAGCTTTTTCCGGTTCAGGGCGGTTAACAGCCCCTGATTCGACCGGCCCCCTTGCTTTGAGCCGGCTCCGGAAAAACCGCAGGCCCTATCCCGGGGGCATCCCTGTCCGCAGCCTAAACAGGCCCCGGGCCGATCCGGACTTAAGACAACCAGATCCCCGGATATCTCCTTGACCCGGCCGGTTTCAATCATGGTTTTCCTCGGAAAGCGGCTCTTTTTCCCCCTCTTTTTCCTGGGGTTTAAACTCCGGCAAGGGATGGCGGATCCGTTGTATGGAAAGGGCCTTTCCCGCCGGGTCCAGTTCAAAAAGTACCCCTTGCAGCTCAGGCCGCTCCCAGGCATCCCGGGTCCGGTCGGGGATGCCCGTCAGGTATTCGGTGATCCGTTCGGTCTTATCGGTTCCCCCCACGGAATCAATACTGCCGGTCCGGCCCGCATCGGTAATCACCGCGGTACCCCCGGGAAGGATCCCCTCATCGGCGGTCTGGACCCGGCAATGGGAACCGATCACCGCGGAACAGCTCCCCGCGGCCATGGTGAACAGGGTATATTTTTCCGCGGTGGCCTCGGCGTGAAAATCGATAATCACCAGGGGAGTTTCCTGACGGAGCCGCTCCAGCAGGGCAGGAAGGGTGTAAAAGGGATTATCCCCATGGAGTTTTCCGTATCCATTTTGACCCAAAAGTACCGCTACCCCTATTTTTCCCTTTGGTGTTTTAAAAATCCGGGAACCAATACCGGGGGCTCCGGGGGTCAGGTTGAAGGGCCGCAGTACATAGGGGATATGACCGATATTTTCTACCAGATCCTTTTTGTAAAAACAACACTCCCCGGTAGTAAGTACATCCGCCCCCAGTTTGTGTAAATAAGCCGCGTGATTTCTGCCAAGGCCGTTCCCCCCGGTGGCCCCGTCCCCACAGGCGATAACAAAGTCAATGGGGTATTGCTTTTTAAGATCCGCCAGTCCTGTTTTAAAGGCGTAAACCCCAGCTTTACCGACTATCTCCGCAGCATAAAGGATCATCATAACTTAGGTTCTTTATTCAATGCTATCTTGATAGTACTGAGGTCCCAGCCGGACGGATAATCCCGAAAGGATCCGTTCAAATTCCGCCGCCGCCCGGAAATCCTGTAGTTCCCGGCAGGTGTCCCGCAGGTTGTACAGGGCCTCCTGATAAAGAGGCGCCAGGCTTATGGCCTTTTCAAAACAATGCCGGGCTTCTTCATAACTGCCCTCTACAAAATAAAGTACCCCCAGGTTGTTCCACGTTTTGGGGACATGATCATCCCTCTGCAGGGCGGCCTGGTAACATTCTTCCGCCGAGTCAAATTGTTCAATCTCGTAATGAATCAGGCCCATGGAAACCCATGCTTCCGCAAGATTGTCATCAATATAGAGGGCCCGCTGAAAACTGATCAAAGCTTCCTCGTAATCACCGGTCCGTTGCTGGGCAATACCCATATTCAGCCAAAGGAGTGGGTTTTCAGGCTCCATGATCAGGGCCTTTCGAAACAAGGAAATCGCCTCATTAGGACGGTTTGCCTCGGTTAACGCTATTCCGGAATCATTTAAAAAAGATGCCGTTTCCATTTTACCCCTCCTGACAATCACTATAACTTATTTTTGATATATGGACCAGCTCAAAAAAGCAATCGCAATTTGAGATGATCCTGAAAATTGAACCGATTTCAAAACCCGGCTGGCCTTGGAATCGGCCATGAAAAAAACAGCCCGCGCCCGCTTTTCCGCTTAAATCCAAGGATGCTTAGCAAGCGAGACGTTTTTTCAAAACGGCCCTGCGGACCATCGGATCTTGAAAAAGCCCCTTCGTTATTTAAAGTATAATATACCAAGGTTCCAAAAAAAAGACCTATACTTGTTTTTTTTTGTATAATAGTATGAGGTGCTGTTCTAAAATCGACGGAATTTTGGCGAGGGCCGGGTTTATGGAAAAACAAACGCCTATAACGAATTCCTATTCCGGGATTAAATAGGATGCTCACCGATGCCCATTGCCACCCCCGGGAACTCCTCCTCCGGTTTCCCGAAGCGGAGGAGGAACGGCAGCGGCTCGATATCGCCTGCGCCGCCAGCGCCTGGAACCGGGATGACTTTATCTGCCACGAAGCATTGGCCCGGCGGAGGGGTTCTCCCCGGATGGTTTGCTGCTTTGGGGTACATCCCCAACTGCCCGCGGCGGAGGCCGGGGAAAGGCTCCGGGCCGGGGCGGAGGAAGGCGCGGTTCCTCCCCGCTTTTCCGTCGGGGAGTCCCTGGCTCTGCTGGAAACCCTGGCGGAAGAAGGCCGCCTGGAGGCGATTGGGGAGACCGGCTTTGACCTGTACAACCAGACATACCGGGCAACCGCGGCCCGCCAGGAGGAATTATTTGCCCGGCATCTGGAATTGGCCGTAAAAAAAAGGCTGCCCCTGGTACTCCATATACGCCGGGCCATGGATAAGGTTTTTTTTCATGCCCGGACCCTGAAAAAACTCCCCGCCGTGGTTTTACATTCCTATTCGGGGACCCTTCGGGAAGGGTTGGATCTGTTAAAACGGGGGGTGGAAGCCTATTTTTCCTTTGGCTCCCCCATACTGCTCAACCACAAAACCGCCATGGAAGCCTGCGCCCTCCTTCCCCCGGAACGGCTCCTCCTGGAGACAGACGCCCCCTATCAGCCCCTCAGGGGCAGGGCCTTTTCCCAATGGGGGGACCTCGCCCTTATACTCCGGGGCGCGGCGGCCCTGCGGAAGGAGGCGGGGAGCCCCTGTGGGACCCCCGGGGAGGTGGAGGCCGTAACCGGGGACAATTTTTTCCGGGTTTACGGCGGCTGACGTATTCGGGAAGGTTTCAAAACCAAAAAACCATACGGTTCGCGGGATTTGTACAGGGTAAAAGTTTTTGTCGAACGGAACCGAACTTGACACATTTTGAAAGTTTGTTTATAATACGGCGATAATGCGGTTTTCTAAAACTGAAGTTTTGATAAAGTTTCTTTGTTTCAAACCCAGCCGAGTTTTGGAATAGTCTTAGGTATAAATGAAGAACCCAGGAGCAAGCTCCGGGGTATGGACCAGGCCTTCCAATCAAGAATAACAATCGAAGTTTTTCAAAATAACGAATTTTGAAAAAAAATAATTTTAGGTTGAGGGGGAAAAATAGGCCGGTTTAATTTTGGCGCGGCTGTTTTTTCCCGAAACTATAAACGGGGTTGTTTAAGACTGAAGTTTTGAAACAGACTCAAACTCAACCAGGTTTTGAAACCGGTACAAGCGGCAGACATGTTTTTAGGAGCGGTTTATGAAAAAAGATGAGTTGGCAGCGGTGGTCAAGGTTGATGAAGACAAATGCGTGAACTGTCATGCCTGTATTGCGGCCTGTCCGGTTAAATATTGCAACAACGGCGCGGGGGAAAAGGTAACCATAAATCATGCGATCTGTATCGGTTGCGGACACTGTATCCATGCCTGTACCCATCATGCCCGGTTCATCGTGGATGATTCGGCGGCATTTTTCAGTGACCTGGACAAAAAAGAGAAGATAATCGCCATTGTTGCCCCGGCGGCGGCTTCCAATTTTCCCGGCCTTTATCTTAATCTAAACGGTTACCTAAAGTCGCGGGGGGTAGAGGCGGTTTTTGATGTAAGTTTCGGCGCGGAACTCACTGTTTTTTCTTATATTAAATATATAAACGAAGCTTCCCCTTCTTTTTGTATAGCCCAGCCCTGTCCCGCCATTGTTACCTATATTGAAGTCTACCGTCCCGAGTTGCTCCCCTATCTTGCCCCGGCGGATAGCCCTATGCTGCACATCATCAAGATGATCCGGGAATATTATCCTCAATACAAAGACCACCGGATCGCCGTCCTCTCCCCCTGCATTGCCAAGCGGCGGGAATTTGATGAAACCGGGTATGGGGATTATAATGTTACCTTCCTCGCCCTGTACGAATACCTGGAACAGAACCGGGTGAATTTAGCGTCCTATAAGGCGGAAGAATACGAAAATCCGCCGGCGGAACGGGCGGTAACCTTCTCCATGCCCGGCGGGCTCCTCACTACCGCGGAACGGGACAGTCCCGGCATCGGCCGGGTAACCCGGAAGATCGAAGGGGTCCATACGATTTACCCTTATCTGAAGGATGTCGCAAAAACCATAAGCTCCGGCGGCGGCAAAAACGGGGATCTGCCCCTCCTGGTGGACTGCCTTAACTGCGAAAAGGGCTGTAACGGCGGAACCGGTACCCGGAACAGCGAAACCCCTATGGACAAACTGGAAGCTCCTATTTGGAAGCGCCGGGCCGAGGTGGAGGCGAAATACGGCGGGTCAAAATCGGTGAAAAAAAATCAGAAACAGGTCTTTAAAGTTCTCTCCCGTTATTGGAAAAAAGGTCTCTATAGCCGTTCCTACCAGGACCGTTCTAAAAGCTATACCATCAGAGTTCCGAATGACCAGGAACTCACCGAGGTTTATAAGCGCCTGCGAAAATTCGGCGAACAGGATATCTATGACTGTAACACCTGCGGTTACGGAAATTGTTACGGCATGGCCATTGCGATTTTTAACGGCCTGAACCGGCCGGATAATTGCCACCACTACAATCTTTCCCTCATTGAAGAGGATCGTGGAACCATAGAGCGCTTGAACGAAAACCTCGGCCGCCAGGTTGAAAAATCCCTGAATTTTATGAAAAGCCTCAATGAACTCATTGATAACCTCAACGAGCAGATCATACGGCAGGCTTCCGCCATAGAGGAATCGTCCGCGGCCATTGAGCAGATGATGGCTACCATTAACAACACCGCCAACATGGCCCAGAAAAAGCAGTCGACCATTCAGGCGCTGGTGGACAATGTGGAACAGGGCCGGGCATCCATGCAAACCATTGAAGCCGTGGGGACCATTACCAAAGGGGTGGAAGGGGTCGGTTCTACCATTACGGTATCAAGGTAACCACCGCCCGTTCTTCCGCCACCGATACCCTGATCAACACCATGGCTGAAGAGGTCAATGGATTTGCCAATACCATGACGGAACTTATCAACAGTCTGGGTGAGTTATCCATAGGAAGCAAGGAGATCACCACCGCCCTGGTCCTCCTGCGGGATCACGCGGAGGCAATAAAAGAAGGGTATCATACGATGATGGATAAGACCCGGAGCCTTGAAGATTCCATGCAGATGATCACCCGAATGGAATGTTAGTAAAGCCTTCCCCCGGGGATTGTTACTGGTACTGTAATTCCTGGACGGGCAAATTTTCCAGATAGGCGTCCAAGACGGCCTGTTCATAGGGGGGGAAGTTTATAAATTCCAGGGCGATGATCCGGCCGTTCCTGGTCAGGCGGCATTCCGGGGAAAGGATGGTATCATCCAACCGGAAGGAACATTCGGGGATCACCATGCCCAGGTATAGATTCTCCAGCAGGGATGGGTAGTCGGGGTGGAAAGAAATCCCGGTTTGGGCAATGGTTTTTATCTCCCCGGTGACGATGACCTTATTTATGGGGTTGACGAAGATCAAGGCGCATTGCTGCCAGGGCTCTACAAAAAAACACGGGACCCGCCCCTTTTCTTCCACCGGAATATAACGGCCCAGGATGTTTTGGAGTTTGATGATCTGGGATGGTTCCCACAGGGTTTCAGGAACTATACCGTTTACGCCGATATAAAAGGCCTTGGAAGCCTCCTCCAGGGGGAATTTTTCTCCGGTTAGGAGGACTATGGGAAACCGGTCCTTGTTCCGGGCAACCCGCACAAAATAAACCAAAGTCTTCCAGTGCCGGGGAAAATCATTGGCGCTGATAATAAGACCGGCGGGATCGACCTCGTCAATATTGTCCATGGCCTTTTGCACATGGTTGTACCGGATCAGGTCGAATCCCAGGGGTTTGATATACTGAGAAACCAGGTTAAAGGTTTCATCCGAGCCCAGGATCAACAATAACTTCATTCCGTCCCCAAGTTTTGTACCGTATAACCCACAATGGTCCAGATATCATCCCTCCGGCGAAGATCGTAGGTGTATCGCTTTTTCTCAATTATATCTCTAAAACGGAATGTTTCCAATACAATAACGGTACCTTCCTCGGCATTATACGTGGTCCGTTCGATCCTGAATTCCAGGGGTATGGTGGCGATATCCCCGTCCACCACCGCGCTTTCAAGTTCAAGCCGGTACTGGTCGATCATACGCCGGCGGACTTCTTCCGAGGCCCCAAGCCATTGCCGCTCTCTCCGGGGATCCCGTCTTAGCATGGCCTCCGGATCGAGGTAGAGGAAGAATTTTTCCCACTGATTTTTTTGCCGGGCCCGGAGGGTGTATTCCACCACCTGATCCGGGGGAAGATTTTCCCGGACTAAAATGGCATTGGTTTCCACATCCATTGCCAGGGGGACTCCGCCGGGGCCGGGCAGCGAGGGGGGCCTCAGATGAAGGCTTAAACGGTTGGATTCCAGGGGAAGGGCCCCGCCCGCGATATTACGCATAAGATCAGGGTACATTTTAACCTGAACCACAAAGGAACCGGCCTGATCCAGGTCGACATAATGCCGGACATCCTCGACAAACGAAAAAGATTCCCCGCTTTCCACCGAGACATCCCTGAAAAAAACCTGGACGCTTTGGGTTCTTTTTCTGACCAAAAGGTTCGTGGATTCCACCGGCCGGTTGGTCAGGGTTTTTACTTCAAAATCAACGGAAAAAATCCGGTCCTCCGCCAATTTAAAATGGTAAGGGACAGGCCCGTTATTGGCGATGGTCACTTGGACAAGGATGGGCTCCATGGAAGCGCCGGAAATATAGTAGATCCGCTTATCATAGAACCGGATGGAGAGGTCTACTTCCGAAGCCCCCGGCAGGGCCAGAACCCCTAAGATAAAACATAAGGCTATGATAATCTTCTTATACGGTTTCACCATAAAACTCCCTGAAAAAGGGTTTAAAAAAGACCCAATACTATATATAGTAATCGGTAGACCTGTATGAATACCTTATCTTTTCCTTTAATCCTAAACAAGATAGCCGCTTCCCCGGAAATAGCCGCTTTTCTGAATGCTTATAAGAAGGGAAAATTTCCCCTGGAAATAGACGGTTCCGAAGGGGCCATGACGGCGCTGCTTCTTACCACTTTGTTTCAAGCCCATCCTGATATTTTCTTGGCGGTGGTCCCCACCGAACGGGAAGCCGCGGATCTGATCCTGGATTTGGAAAGCCTGGGGTCGCCGGTTTTCTCCCTCCCCTGGTGGGGAACCATGCCTTACCGGGAAATGGCCCCCCTTTCCGCGGTTTTCGGGGAACGGACCAAGGTTTTGGGGGCCCTTTCCGCGGGTTTTCCGGTCATGGTGGTGGTCCCGGAGCGGGCCTTTTTAACCCCCCTGCCGCCGCCGGAATACTTCAAAAAACTCCTTATTTCCCTTAAGCCCGGCGGGGCCATAGATACCATCACCCTGGCGAAAACCCTGGCGGGTTACGGTTATACCCGGGTCCCCCGGGTACAGATCCACGGAGAATTTGCCCTTCGGGGGGAAGTCCTGGATATTCTTATGGGGGGAGACGAGGATGCCTACCGGATTCTTTTTGATTTTGATGTGGTGGAATCAATAAAACGGTTTTCCCCCCTGGATCAAACCGGCTTGGATAAGGTTGACGAGCTGATAATCCGGCCTTTGAAAGAGGTGATATGGTCCGATGATCGGATCGACAGCCTCGCCGCCCGGCTGGAAGATTGTGAGGAATTCCCCAAAGCCGGCCGGCCTTTGTTGGAGGGCCTTATAGCCCGGCGGGAAACCCCTGGGGAGGAACTGCTTTTTCCTCTGGCCTTTGAGAAACCCGCGGTTTTAATCGATTATCTGGGCCGCGGGGGAACTGTTTTTTATATTGACCGGGAACGGCTTGAAAACGCCCAAGGGGCCCTGAACAAGGAGTACCAAAACCTCTATGCCAAGGCCCGCCGGGAGCGGGAAGTTCCGGCCCCGGAACGGATCCTCCTTGACTTTAAGGAACTTTCCGGCCGGACCCCCCGGAGAGTCTCCTTTATGACCATCAAAGGCGGCGGGGAAGCGGGGGCAACGCGGCTTCCGATTTCCTGCGATCCCCCCCGGAGTTTTTTCGGTAATATCAATTATTTAAAAGAGGAACTAACGATCCTTGCCAAACAGGGGTGGACCTTTTTTGTAGCCGCCGAGTCCGACGGCCAGGCGGGACGGATCCGGGAACTGCTTAAAAGCGAATGGTCAGATAGGGAGCAGCCTATCGGGAAGAAGGAGAAGCTGGGCGGGGGGACGGCGGGCAAAGAAAACGCTGCCGGTTCCCTGGTTATTTCTAATTTGTCCCTTTCCGCGGGATTCGCCCTTCCGGACATCAAATTTATGGTGATCCAGGAAAATGAGATCTTCGGCCGGAGAAAGCGGCCTCTCCGGTCTCTCAAACAGGTACGGAGCGCCGCCATCGATACCTTTGTGGAACTCAACCCCGGGGATTATGTGGTCCATGTGAATTACGGTATCGGTCTTTTTAAGGGAATCGAACGGATCAAAACCCTGGGCCATGAACGGGATTACATTAAACTGGAATATCTGGGGGATGAGGTGGTTTTTGTCCCCATAGAACAGGTTAACCTGGTTCAGCGTTATATCGGGAGTGAGGGAGCCCCCCCCCGGCTGGACAAACTGGGATCAAAAAGCTGGGAAAACCGTAAAGGCCGGGTTAAAAAATCCGTGGAAGATATCGCGGAGCATCTTATCGTCCTCTATTCCAAACGTAAAGCCGCCCCGGGTTATGCCTTTCCTCCGGATACCGAATGGCAGACCGTTTTTGAGGCGGCGTTTCCCTTTGAGGAAACCGAGGATCAACTCCGGTGCGTGGAAGAGATCAAGGCGGATATGGAAAGTTCCCACCCTATGGACCGCCTTATCTGCGGGGATGTGGGGTACGGTAAGACCGAAGTCGCGGTTCGGGCCTGCTTTAAGGCCATCATGGGGGGGAAGCAGGCGGCCTTCCTGGCCCCTACCACGATCCTCGCGGAGCAGCATTTTGAGAATTTCCAGGAGCGGTTTTCCCAGTTTCCGGTACGGATTGCCATGTTATCCCGTTTTGTGGAACGGAGCAAGGTAAAAAAGATTCTGGAGGAGATAAAAAAAGGAGAGATCGATTTGCTGGTGGGGACCCACCGGATCATCCAGGCTGATGTGGGCTTTAAGGATCTGGGGCTTTTGGTCATCGATGAGGAACAGCGTTTTGGCGTCAGGGACAAGGACCGGCTTAAGGAACTGAAAACCAACGTGGACTGCCTTACCCTCAGCGCCACCCCCATCCCCCGGACCCTCCACATGAGCCTGACCAAGATCCGGGATATGAGCCTCCTCGCGACTCCGCCCCAAAACCGGCATCCCATAGAAACGGTGATTGAGGAGTACAACGAGGATAGACTGGCGGCGGCTATCCGCCGGGAGGTTGAGCGGGGAGGGCAGATCTTCTTCCTCCATAACCGGGTGGACACCCTGGATGAAACCCGGATTAGGATCGAACGCCTGGTCCCGGAGATGCTGGTGGAGACTGCCCACGGACGGATGGATCCCCAGGAACTGGAAGATGTGATGCACCGGTTTATCCATGGGGGATTTCAGATCCTGGTTTCTACCACCATCATCGAAAACGGTATAGACATTCCCAATGTCAATACCATCATCATTGACCGGGCGGATATCTACGGGGTTTCCCAGCTCTACCAGCTCCGGGGCAGGGTAGGGCGTTCCGACCGGGTAGCCTACGCCTACCTTTTTTATCCCCAGGACCGGGCCCTCTCGGAGGTAGCCATGAAACGGCTCCAGGTTATCTCGGACTTTACCGAACTGGGATCGGGGTTTAAGATCGCCATGAAGGATATGGAGATCCGGGGAGCGGGGAACTTGCTGGGCAGGGAACAATCCGGGGATATCTACTCCGTGGGTTTCGATCTTTACCTGCACCTGCTGGACGAGGCGGTCCGGCGGCTTCAGGATTCCCAGTACGAGGCGGAGACCGAGACCTTTCTGGAGCTGGAATATTCCGCCTTTATTCCCAACGGGTATATTGATTCTGCCCAGGAAAAAATGGAGGTATACAAAAAAATCGCCTCCATCAGAAGCAAGGACGAATTGGAGAGTATCCATGGGGAACTGCTGGACCGTTTCGGTCCCCTTCCCGATGAAGCCGCTTCCCTGCTTTCCCTGGCGGAAATCCGTATTATTTGCCGGGAAATTTCGGTTTCTTCCTTGAAAGAACGGGGCGGAATTGTTAGGGTTGAATTTGGAAAGGTTTCCAAAATAAAGGTGGATCGTTTGGTCCGGCTCATAAAAGAGTCCAGCGGAAAGGCAAAGCTCGATCCCAAGGCGCCCAATATCCTGATTTTAACCGTGGGCAGCATCGGCCTCCGGGAAAAAAGTGAATTTATCCGGGAAAAGCTGGCGGCGCTGGTTTAGGGAAAACATGGGGAAACCAACGGAGGAGTATGGTATGGTTAAGGCGGTAGCTTTTGATTATGGGAAGGTGATATCCTTTCCGCCGGAAAACACGGTACTGGATGAATTAGCCGCCGCCGCGGGAATAGGCCCCCAAAGCTTGGATGCCCTTTTGTGGCCCCACCGGAACGAGTATGACCGGGGAACCCTCACGGGCAAGGAATATTACCGGATGCTGTTGGCCCACGGGGGAGTTTACCCCGATGAAAAGACCCTGGAAAAAATGGTGGATATTGATTTAAAGAGTTGGACCCATATAAACCCCGGTACGGTTTCATTAATGGAAACCATCAAGGCGGCTCCGGATCTGAAACTGGGGATCCTCTCCAATATGCCCCACGAATTTTTAGCCCTGGCCCGGGGAACTATCCCGGTATTCGACCTGCCCGATAGTGGTATCTTTTCCTGCGAGGTGGGCTCCATTAAGCCCGAAGAAGCGATCTACCGGCGCCTCCTCTCCGCCCTGGGCTGTGAGCCTGAGGAACTTGTTTTTTTTGACGATGTGCGGATCAATGTTGATAAGGCCCGGTCCCTGGGGATCCAGGCGTTTTTATGGAAGGATCCGGAGACCGCCCGGGCGGAGCTGAATCGTTTAAGGGTGTTGGCATAAATGAGGGTATCGCGGTACCGGTTGATTCGTTGCGAAGGGTCCATACCCAAGAGCCCGCTTACGCGGGGGAGCCTTGGGGCGGAACCAAGGGTATGGACCCTGAGTCAAATACCTTATGAGAACAACATACCCCGTCCGCTTGCCTCCCCCGCGAAGCGGGTTCTTGGGTTGTTGATTGGAAGGCCGGGTTCATATCCCGGAACTTGCTCCGGAAAATTTACCACCACTGAAAATGTTGTACATCGATTTTCGGATCGGGGTATGAATCCGGCTAGTACAATAAATTTCCTCTCCAACGAAGATACCCAGGAGCTTGCTCCTGGGTTCTTCATTTTGGCGGTTTCCCTAAAACAGAACAAGGAGTTATTCCTATGGCGTTGCTGAAAACGATCCTTCTTTTTACCCTGGTGGGGCTTTCCACCATTGTCCTGCTCCCCTTTGGAATCCTCGCCATTATCCTGAATCTGGTGGGGCTGCGACAATTTGCCGTCCAGGGGATATATAAAATCGCCCAGGGATGGGGATGGCTGTTTATCAAATTGGTGGGGTGTAAACTTACCGTGACGGGCAGGGAACATATCATAAAAAAAGGCGGCGTTTGTTTTGTCAGCAACCACGGAAGTATCTTTGATATAGTTCTGATCCTGGCTCTGGTGGGCCGTCCCGTCGGCTTTATCGCCAAAAAAGAATTGGCTTGGATTCCCCTTTTAAATCTCTGGATTTTGCTTATTGGCGGGTTTTTTATTGACCGGAAAACCGACCGGAAAAGCATCAAACGGGCCATTAGTGCCATTAACGCGGGGATCCGGCGGATCGAGTCCGGGGAGGCCTTGATCATTTTTCCCGAAGGAACCAGGAGCAAAGGTCAGGGACTGCTTCCCTTTCGTCCGGGGGCGCTTAAATTGGCCACCCAGGCAAAGGCGCCGATCATTCCCATGACCATTACCGGCAGTTACGACGTGTTTGAAAAAAAAGGCATAGTCCAGAAAGTCCCGGTCCGGGTGGCGTTTGAAAAACCCATTATCACCGCGGATCTTCCCCCGGAGGATCGCCGGAAAAATCTTGCCGACCAGATTCGGGAGGTTATGGAGGCCGCCCTTGATCAAGGAAATTAATTTTATGGAAAACAAAATGAATAAGCCTGAAAAAACGAATAAGCCTCAACCCCGGCTGCAAAACGCCGGTATTTTGAAACCGCGGCCCCGCTTAACGCGGTTTTTAGTAATAGCGGTACTTTCCCTGCTCTTGGTCATCTCCTGCGCCGTCAATTTTGCCGCAATCCAGGCCGAAATGCCCGACTTAAACTATAAAGCGGATGGAACATACCGGGGTGAATACGATCTGTCCGGGACGCCGGTAAAGGTTACGGTGGATGTACATACGGAAAACGCCCGAATTACCGGGATAGAGATTGTAAGACACCTTTGTTCACCCATAGGGAAAAAAGCGGAAAAGATAACGGCTCGGATCATTGAGGAACAGAGCCTGCAGGTTGACGCGATTTCCGGGGCAACCGGAAGCAGTAAGGCCATATTAAAAGCGGTGGAGGCCGCGTTGAAGTAGGGAGGATTCCGGGCCGGCCGTCATCCTACCCGTGCTGAGCGGAGAGGACCGGGAATATGGGCGCACCCGGATTCGAACCAGGGACATCCTGCGTGTAAAGCAGGCACTCTAACCAACTGAGTTATGCGCCCGTTCCCTTAAGTTACCAGAAATCGGCGGGCCCTGTCAACGGGACCTCAGTAATTCTCAGGGCAAAAGCATTTACTTTTTGATCGTTAAAATTTCCTTGAATTCACCGGAATTTCCAAGAAAAACTAACCACGAAGGACACAAAGGATGCATGAAGCAACACGTTATTCCTTCCTTCTGCGCCTTCGTGGTTAAAAATTCTTCAATGTTTTGGCAAATTTCAGCCTCTGAAAAGTAAATGCAGTGGCCCTGGAGATGTTACTTTTTCGAATCGACACGCTCACCGGTTCGCGTGTATTATCGGGTGGGGGGCGCACGACGTGATACAAAAAACACGCCAAAGGACAGCGCGCGAAATGTTGAGCGCGT
>JAITBE010000318.1 GCA_031283755.1 Spirochaetaceae bacterium | reverse complement strand
GCTTAAATTTATGAATTTTTTCAAAATTTGCCGCCTTGAAAAATCCGGGATTTTAAATTTCGGCTTGACAATCAATCTTCTTTTGCTATATCCTAGATGGATAATATGTGCTAGATGAGGCAGTTCCAAAATCCGTCGGCCCGGCAGGGCTATGGCTTTGGAACCAGCTCAGATATTAAACAACGGTAAGGGGTGGAGTGATGGATTTGATATTGTGGATAATCCTCCCTCTTGCCGGGTTAACCTTAGGCTGGACCATTAGATGGCTGTATGCTAGATTCCAACTTACGGCGTCGGAACAACGCGCCGAACGTATTAAACAGGATGCGATAAAGGAAGCTGAAGCTAAGAAGAAGGAGATACTTCTTGAAGCAAAAGAACAAGTTATTCGCGAAAAAAACCAGCAGGAGAGGGAGACTCGGGAACGCAGGGCTGAGTTGCAACGGTATGAACGCCGTGTCGTACAAAAAGAAGAAGTTATAGAAAAAAAGACCAGTCAGATAGAAAAGACGGAACAGGTTCTTGTTGATAAAGAGAAGAACTTACAAAACAGAGAGAAGGCGCTATGCTTTGAGGAGGAACGGTACCGTTCGGAACTGGAGCGCATTTCAGGTTTAACCACCGAAGAAGCGAAGGCCCTCATTATTCAGGATTTGGAAAATGAGGCTAAACACGATGCCCAGGCCCTGATCAACAAGATTGAACAGGAAGCGAATCTGGCGGGGGAGAAAAAAGCCCGGGATATTTTAGTCGCTACCATCCAGCGTCTGGCGACGGAAGTTACCGGGGAAGTGACGGTAGCTACCGTTACCCTGCCCAACGACGAGATGAAGGGCCGGATCATAGGCCGGGAAGGCCGGAATATCCGTACCCTGGAAACCCTCACCGGGGTGGACATTATTATCGACGACACCCCCGAAGCGGTGGTCATTTCTTGTTTTGACCCGGTACGCCGGGAGATCGCCAAGGTGGCCTTGGAACGGCTCATTGTGGACGGACGGATCCATCCGGCCAGGATCGAAGAAATTGTTACCAAGGTGACCAAGGATATCTCCCAGAAAATCTTTGAGGAAGGGGAGAAGGTTCTTTTCGACCTGGGGATTCACAATATTAACCAGGACGCGATCCGCGCCCTGGGGCGGCTCTATTTCCGCAGCAGTTATGGGCAAAATGTCCTTTATCACTCCAAAGAAGTGGCGATAATCGCGGGGGTTCTGGCCGCCGAGCTTGGCGCCAACCGGGAACTGGCAAAACGGGGCGCCCTGTTTCACGATATCGGCAAGGGGGTGGAATCCGATTCGGACTTGAACCATGCGGAAATCGGCATGGACATGGCCCGGAAGATGGGGGAGGATCCCCGGATTATCAACGCCATTGGGAGCCACCACAATGATATGGAGCCTTCCTGTCTTGAATCGGTGCTGGTCCAGATCGCCGATGCTATTTCCGCGGCCCGGCCCGGAGCCCGGCGGGAGACTTTGGACAACTACATCAAACGGCTGGAAAACCTGGAAACCATTGCCGAGGGTTTTACCGGGGTGGAAAAGGCTTTTGCCATTCAAGCGGGCCGGGAACTGCGGATCATTGTCAACAACGAAGCGGTCAACGACGAACAATCCAAAGATCTGGCCAAGCAAATAGCGAAAAAGATAGAAAACGACCTTCGCTATCCCGGAAGGATCAAGGTAACCATCATCCGGGAAACCAGAGTTATAGAGTACGCCCGATAAAGCACGCGCAGCGTGTTATTTTAACGAATTTATCACGGCGCGGCCCTCATTGACGGCCCCTGTCTCCAATGACAGGGGCCAATCTTTAGATTGGCCGCGGGCCGCCCGGTAAGCACGCGCGGCGTGTTGAGTTGACCAGTCATCACGGCGCGGCCCTCAGTGTGGCCCCTGTCCCCAATGACAGGGGCCAATCTTTAGTGGACCTTACCCCATCAGGTAGACATAAAGATAAGCGGGAAATATAACAGACAGAGGAAAAAAAGATGGGAACGAAAGACAGAGAACGGCGGTACACCCGAAGGAATTCAAGGCCGAGGCGGCGGTGGAGAAGCATGAGAAGCCGGTACGCCAGGTAGCGGCGGATTTAGGGGTCAACGAGAACATATTGTACTGGTGGATACAACAATCCCGGGAAGCAGGGGGTACAGGCCGGACGCCCTTCCCCGGACACGGACGGCCGAGGGACGAATTGGACTTTACGTCCGCGCTTACCCGCCTGCGGAAAGAAAACAAGGCGCTGCAAGAGGCGGTGTGAAGCTCCGCTTCACTCGAAATCCTAAAAAAAGCGGCGGCCGTCTTCGCACAGGAGAGACCCCGCTGATGGTGTACCGGTTCATGAGTGAACACCGGGACGAATACACCATCCGGGAGATGGCCGGGGTTTGTGGGGTCAGCAGCAGTGCCTATTACCGGTGGGCGAAGAAGGATGTGTTCGGGGTGAGGAAGAAAACCGATGGGAAACTGGTGGAGCTGATTCGCCGGATACAAGAGCAGCATCACTATCGGTACGGCAGCCCCCCCGGGTGAGGGAAACGTTACGCACCGAGTACGGGAAGCGGGTAAGCCGTAAGAAAGCGGCCCGATTGATGAGGGAAAACGGCCTGAATGCCCGGGGAAGGAGGCGCTTCATCGTGACCACCAACTCTCGGCACGGGTTTGAGGTCTGTGATCATATCCTGAACCGGGAGTTTCAGGCCGAGCGGGGCGGGGAGAAATGGGTGTCGTCGTACCAAAGGTACGCTATTACCTATCTGCGTGCCCGGGGAGGCTGGGTATACCTGACGATGGGAAAAAGACCTTTATCCGGAAGGTCATTGGCTGGGCCTTCAGTGACGATATGGAGGCCGTCCATACCCCGCAATGGAAACGGCCTTTGCCAACCGGGAGGGCCTGATATTCCATTCCGACCGGGGGGTGCAGTATTGCGCGAGAGCCTTTCGGAATCAGCTTCAGGAATGGCGTCCCTCGGTTCGCCCGAGCATGAGCCGAAAGGGGAACTGTTGGGACAACGCCTGCGCCGAATCGTTTTTCAAGACCCTGAAGAGGGAGATAGAAACCGTGGACGGCAAACATGCTGCGGGGGAAGTAAGACAATCGGTGTTCATGTATGTTGAGGCGTATTATAACCGGATTCGTATACATTCGGCGTTTGACTATGTTGCCCCTGATGTGTTTAACTGCGGGCAAGTCGCTTAACAGTGTCTATCAAACGGGGTAAAGTCCCCCCAGCCGCTTCCCCCCGCGAAGCCGCGTCCGCCTTTTAAGCCTTACCAGCCAGGCCCGCGGGGGAATTGCCGCTGCCCCGCGGGTTTCGCCCGTGCGGCTTAAAAAGCAGCCGCGCCAGGAATATGAGGGCCCGGTACCAGAAGGGTTCCAGCCGCTTACGTACCAGCTGAAGGGACGCGATAATAGGCAGGTGCTGGGGGCAGTGTTTTTCACAGTTTCCGCATTTAACGCAGAGCCCGGCCCCGCTGGTATGTTCGGAGGTTACGCCGGTGCTGGTGGTGTATTGCTGCATACCCTGGACCAGACCCATGGAGTAGGAAGTGTTGTAGGCGGCAAAACAGGCGGGGATATTCACGCGCCGGGGGCAGGGCATACAGTAATTACAGCCGGTACAGCGGATTTTATAGGAGGCGTTAAAAAGGGCAAGCACCTTTCGGAAGGTTTCCCGCTCCCCGGCGGTGAGCATCCCCGGTACAGCCGCCGCGGCCAGGGCAAGATTTTCGTGCAGTTGAGCCGGTTCTTGCATCCCCGACAGGGTCAGGGTAACTTCCCCCTGGTCCCAGAGCCACCGGAAAGCCCAGGCAGCGGGGGACAATTGAGGGTTTGCCTTTTTAAAGAGGCCGGCCGCCTCCCGGGGCAGGTTATTGGCCAGTTTACCCCCCAACAGGGGCTCCATGATGATACAGGGCAGCCCCTTGGCCGCCGCTTTTTTAAGCCCCGTAACCCCTGCCTGAAAGTTTTCACCGGCATAGTTGTATTGAATTTGACAAAAATCCCACTCATAATCATCGATCAGCTTCAAAAATTCGTTCTGAATTCCATGAAAAGAAAACCCCATCTGCCTGATGGCTCCGGACTTTTTCTTGCCTTCAATCCAATCCTTGATTCCCCACCGGCAGAGTTTTTCCCAAGAAGCCTCATCGGTAAGCATATGCAGTAAATAATAATCGATATGGGTTGTCCGCAGCCGTTTCAGTTGTTTATCAAAAAATTTATCAAAATCCTCAGGTCCCCGGCAAATAACAATGGGCAATTTGGTGGCAATATACACTTTTTCCCGGACCCGGTGTTTTTCCAGAATCGCCCCCAGGGCTTCTTCACTGCCGGGGTATATATAGGCAGTATCAAAATAATTGATTCCCCCGTTTATGGCGTCCAAAACAAGCTGCTCCGTTTTCCGCATATCGATCAAGCCCAGATTTTTGGGAAAACGCATACACCCAAACCCTAAAATTGACAGGTCATTACCGGATTTTCCGTCTTTTCTGTATAACATAATGGTATTGTAGATAACTATTGACAAAAAGTGAAGCGTTGGGAACGTCTCTGGAATTCCTCACCGGAGAGACCCGAACCGCAGATTCTCAGGCTCCGCGGGGCAGCGCCCCCCCGCCCCCGGCCTCTTCCCCCCGCGGCTTGGCTGGCAAGGAGCAAAAAGCAGCCGTGCAGCCCCTATAGTTTATCGATCAGCATCGAACATTTTCCCGAAGGAATGGGCAGCGTTTTTTTCTTTTTCCCCAAAATATTGATGGTAAAGTAGTACAATTTTTCACTTTCCATGTGGATCTCCCAGCCCCGGCCGCTTTTGTTGGAGAGGATAGTGATCATGTTCTTTTTAAGCGAAAGATTTTCCACCCCCATGATTTCCAGGTTGGGGATGATCCAGTCCACGGTCTTCCGGGGGAGGGAGATTAAAAGCCCCACAATGTTTTCGATGGTCAGGCAGATAGTGGAAAGGGCGTCGTAGGTAAGGTATTGGGCCCGGGGGAAACCCTCGTTTGCGGCCCACTGGGCGGGGCCCTCTTTTAAGGGAAGATAGGCTTCCCAGAGGTTGCCCTTGTGGTGGTTCCCATCGGGACTCATGGAATCCAGGACGAAATAGAGGTGGCGGATGGCAAAATCCCGGGCCAAATCCCAGCGCTGGTACCGTTCCAGGCCCTTGATAACCATAAAGGTCAGATAGGGGTAGACCGAACCCCGAAAACCATTGCCGTTTTCATCAAAGGTGGGTTCATTCACCGCCACCGTGGGGAAGGGATGGGGCGCCCCGAAAAAAAGCGGATCCGAAAGTTTTTCGATAAGCCGTTCCGCCTTGTCGTCATTGGGGATCTCCGCCAGGAGGGGCCAGTAGCCGGCAATTGTCTTTACGGGGAGCCGCTTTTCATTGATATCAATATCGTAGTAAAACCCGTCTTCCGCATCCCACATCAGGGCATTGATCCGGGTTTTAAGGGAAAAATACTGCCGTTTATAGTGAAAACTGGCTTCCTTATCATTAAGAATCTCCGCCAGGGCGGACATATAGAGTACATTGATGGCCATAATGGTGTTGAAATCCACCAGGTACGCCGCCTCCTCCCGGGGGGAATTGAGCATCCCCGTAGCGGCCAGGGGGACCCGGTAGAGGCCGTTGGGGTACTTAAATGCCGAATCAATCCATTCCGTATACTTATGGAGGATAGGAAGTACATCTTTAACCCGTTTCTTATTAGCGGATTTATGGTATAAATTGAATTCCGCCCAGGCAAACAAGGGCAGTCCTACCCCCTCCGGGTTGTCCGGTTCCACCTCCGCCAGACCGGTTGTCAGGTTGTAGGCGGAACGAATCGCCCCATTGGGCTCCTGGCGCTCATAAAAAATATCCAAAGTCGGATACGCCTGATAGATCCGGTTGGAATAAACCAGAAAAAAAGACGAAAAAACCGCCTCGGACTGTCGCAGCACGGTACTGCCGGGATAAGAAAAATATTTTCCTTCGATGATGCTATTTTCACCCGTGTTCCAACAATCCTGGATCCAGGCCCAGGTTTTGTCATAGATATCCACAAAATCCTGGTCGTAAAAGTGTATTTTCGGAAAATCTCGTCTTGTCACAACGGCTCCTTATCTTAGGGACCGGTAAAAACTCCAATTTTTAGCGGTTTACCATAGATGCACATATCCAGTCGAAGTTACTATATGAATACCTAAAAGTCAAATTATCGGTTATTGCTTCAAGGTTTTTTTTATTATACATTCATTATGGTAATTTTTCCACTGTTTTTTTAACGAAGATTCTTATTTATTGTATATTTTTTTTAAAATAAGGCGGTTTTAAGTGGTTTGTCATAAAGGGGGTAATTGATTGTTAAAATCCCATGTTTCTTTGGAAGTCCGCATCCAATTGTTGGCGGGGATCAAAACCTTTTGTCCCTGCCTACCCGATACCCCGGAGACATTCGGGTCCTGTCCGGTTTGCCGGGAAGAAGCCGGGGCGCTGCCCCAACTGAACCTCGCCGCGGCCCGGAAGGCCTATCTCCTCATCCGGGGCCTGGGGGGAACTATCATAAAAAATGCGATATATGAACGGAACCTCAATACCCCCCCCACCCCGGAGGGGCACGCCCTGTCCCGGTTGTCCATCAAACTGGGGGTCGATGCGGCCATAGACATCATGTTTCACCGCAGAAAAAAACGGATCCGCATCATTGAGGTCCGCCTGGAGGAGGATGCGGGCCGGCTTATCCGTCAGGGCAAGGAAACCAGGATGGATTATTCCCGGGCTGGTACGCCGAGTATCCGGCTCAAAACCGCGGCTGATTTTGAAATCGGTGAAGAGGCGGAGGTCTTTTTATCGGATCTGCGGCGGCGGATTCAGTACCTGGAGCTTATCGCCGGTTCTCCCCTGGAAAGCCTGATCCGCTGCAATGCCTATGTGGCTATCGCGTCCTACCCGGAAACACCCCAGTATTTTGTTAAACTGCGGAACCTCAATTCCTTTAATTTTGTAACCAAGGCGGTTAACGCGGAACTCACCAGGCAGGAGGAGATTATTACCCAGGGCGGTACGGTGGTTTATGAAAGCCGTTTATGGAACGAGGCGAAAAACGCCACCGAGTCCTTTCAGATACGGCTTAACGGGGAGACCCCCTCTTTTACCCTGGTTAAGGGGGTTCCGCCCTTTGTTCCCGGTCCGGAGATCCTGGAGGCCCTGGACAATTTTACCGTGGAATTACCCGAAGCCCGGCGGGACCGGCTCATGGCGGCCCAGGGGCTTACCATGCACCAGGCGGAATTTATCTGCGATGAAACAAGCCGGGCCGATTATTATGAAAAAACCTTGTCCCTGGGGGCGGACGGCCGGGAGGCGGCCCAATGGATAGCCTCGTACCTGGTAAAAGAATGTAAACGCCTGGGGCTTACCCTTTTCGAGGCGCCCCTGACGCCGGAACGGTTCTCCGCTATCCTTACCATGCTTAAGAACCGGCGGATCCACGGAAGCCTTGCGAAACAGACGATCACCGCGGTGTTGGAAGAAAACCGGGACCCGGAGGTCGTTATCAAGGAACGGGGCTGGGAGCAGATTACCGACCGGAGCGCGATTGAACCCATTGTAAAATCCGTTATAGAGGCCAATCCCCAGGAGGTGCGCCGGATTCGGGAAGGGGATGCGGGTCCCATCCAGTTTTTAACCGGCCTTATTATGAAGGAGACCGCGGGCCTTGCGGAACCGGTTCTGGTTAAAGAAGTCCTTAAGGAGCAGCTTTCGGTTTCCCTGGTGTATGTATTATCCCTGGGCGGGGCGATTTCCGGCATAGTGGGGGAAGACGGGGCGGTGGAAAGCGGGGACGAGCAGATTCTCCGGGATCTTCTGGTTAAAAGCGGGAATAACGACGCATCCAAGGTCCGGTTTGAGTCCATCCAGGTGGGGCGGCTCCTTTCCGAAGAAATTGTCCCCACCGATTGGGCGGTCCTTATAGAGACCATCGCCGACAAGCTCAATTCGGGGACCGCCAACGGGATCGTGGTGGCCCATGGTACCGATACCCTGCCGTACACGGCCCCCCTGCTTTATTGGCTTTTTGCCGACGCCGGGGTCCCCATTGTTCTGGCGGCATCCTCCACCCCGCCGGGGGCGTCTTCGGAAGCGGTTCGGACCATGAAAAAGGCGGTGGCCCTGGCGTTAAGCAAACCAAAAGGGGTATATGTGGTCCATGGGGGCAAGATTTTGTCCCCCCTCAACCTCAAATTTGAACGGATAGGTACCGACGGGTTCAGAAACTGGAATATGGGAGAGCCGATCTTCTTTGGCACGTCCCTCCTTACCGGTCCCCTGGAGGCGGATCAGTATGTTTTGTCCCAGCTTTTGGAAGACGCGGTTAACTCCATGTGTGTCATTCGGATCTATCCCGGTCTCCGCTCGGATTATCTGGGCTACCTCATGGATAAGGGGGTCAAGAACTTTTTTCTGGAATTATACGATACCGGAACCGCGGGCTTTCGGGAGGGCCCCTATTCCCTGAAACGGGTTTTCACCGCGGGAAAACGCCGGGGCGCCCGGTTCTACTGTTGTTCCCAGCAGGAGGGGATTGTGGATTTTTCCGGCTACACCACCTCCCGGGAACTTTGGCGGGAAGGGGCGGTTCCCATGGGGGTCTATACCACCGAAACCGTGGTGGCCCGGTTCCTGGCGGCCAGCATCATCGCCGATAACGACGAGGAACGGGCCCAGTTTATGGACAGCGCCGGCCATGAATTAACCGAATTATAGCCGCCTGCTAAAAGAAGATTCTGATATGCTCCGTGACCGCCCGGTGCCGCATTTTGATCAGCAGGGTCTGTTCCGAAGATGAATAAGACCAGCCCGAAGAATCGTAACGCTCAAATTGGGGATCCGTGCGGTAATCGATGCCGTAAAGCTGAATTTTAGAAAAAGGCCGGATTCCGCAGATCATCATATAATGGGTGTCTCCTTCGGAAAAAGATACGGCAATATCCAGAATATTGTTTTCCTGAGCCGACGAGACGGCGGCGGCGGTCCAGGCCCACATACCGCCCTCGGGAGGGCCGATGCGTACCGCATGGGGATAGGCCCCGAAGGCGAGGATCCGGTAGAACCGGGCGGAATTCAACCGCACGCCCTGGTTTTCTACGATGTCCCCCTCCGCGGCTATGGTGAAGGTCTCCGGCAGCATCCCCGAAGCATCGGTGAACGAGAGAGTGGACAGGATAAGGGATCGCCCCAGGGCCGCCCAGGGCTGGTTCCCGGCGGTTTCTCCGTAGAGGGTCAGGGCTTTTCCCAAACGGAGGTTGAATTCCGTTTGTGCCAAAGCCCCGGAGAATACAAACAACCGGTCTCCCTGGGGGCTTTTCTTTGCCCCCGCGGCAATAACAGAACAGGCCTGATCTAAAAGCCGGTTAAAGGGGTTTTCCTGATCGGAATGGTATACATGCCAGTCATACCACCCTTCCAGGATGCCCGGTACTATATCCGGGGACAGGGAAGCCGGATCCAGGGCCCGGACAATTTCAATACCGCCGTCGATAAGGGGACGGTTATACCGGGTCTCCAGGTATTCAAAAACATGAAATTCCCGTAAAAAATCCGGAGATTTTTCATTTATCAGCCGGGAAAGGCGGTTTTCTTTTTCCCGTTCATAGGAGGAAAAAGAGCGCAGCCCTATATCCAAACGCCCCAGGTATACCGAGGACTCAAAGGTCCTTCGATCCCCGTTCAAAAAGGCCGCGGGGACGGAGGAAACCGCCGCCTTATAGGCGCCCCGCCGGATTGATTCACCCAAAAAGGCGTTCACCAAACCTTCATCATTGATACTTCCCACCATCCGGTTCCACAGGGTAAAGGCTTGATCCTGCCATTGGGATATAAACGTTTCGTATTCCTGAATATCCAGGGCGGCGGGGATAACCAAGCCATCCGGGATAAAGTGTTTGTTTTCCGGGACCGCCCGGTAAGAAACCGCGCCCCCCCCGGCGGCAATGCTGAGGATCCGGGCCCTGGTGTCGATCTCCGCATCCTCAAAGGAATAATCGATATCATTGACGGTAATCAACACCTTCCCGTCGGATTCCCGAATCCGGGAAGTCCGCATGAGCCGGTAGGGCAATTCCAGCCGCTGAACCGTATCGTCAAAGGCGCCGCTGATCCGCAGTTCCGGATCTGCCCCGGAGCCGCCGGTGGAAAAATTAAGCTCAGACCCCCCGGGGAGCCTGAAAGAGACCGCGTTGCCGGATAAAACCATATATTCGGGGACCAGTTCTTCCGTATCGCCGCTCAGGTAACGAAACCCGAAACCGCTGCGCTCTTTCATGCGGAATTCCATACCCCCAAAAAAGACGCTGGCTCCATTGGTCAGAAAATATTCACCCGAAGGCAAGGCGCCTGAATTTGACGGCTCCCGGTAATAGCCGGATACCACCAGATCTCCCACATTGCGGGTAAAAGCCCCTTGCCGGGTAAACTGTATCATCACGAGAAACAGAAAAACTACTCCGTATATTAAAACAAGGGCAATTATACGAGGAAGCATAGGTTTTTTCATCATGTTAAGCATAAGCTATCCGATATTGTTAATTCAACTTGTTAATTCGCCGATGATTGTATAATATATAGTCCAATGAATATAAACAACAGGGTAATAAAGATTTTACGTCATTTCCAAATCCGGGTGGCAGGGCCCTTTCTCCTGGGGGGGGCCATGCTGGTCAGTCTAATTTCATGTCCTTCCGGTCCTCCTCCGGCGGTTCCTTCCCTGGGACCGGGACTTGTCCCGCCTCAAATTGAGGAAGCTCCGCCGAAACCGGAGATTTTAACCACCCAGGGAATATTGAGCCGGATGGGGATTCTGTTGGAAAGGAAGGATTACGATGGAGCGTTGGCCCTTTTTGACGAAATCGATCCCGCCGACGCTGAAACCGCCGGGATCCGGCTGGTAAAGGCCGCAATCCTCAATTCCGCCGGCCGTACCGGGGAGGGGCGGGGCATTGTAGAAGAAATCATCGCCGGGGAGCCTGAAAATACCGAGGCGCTGTTTGTGCTTTCTTCGATAGAGGAGGCTTCCGGCCGGGAACGGGAACAACGGGCCCTGCTGGACCGGATTCTTAAGACCGATCCCGTTAATGTCCAGGCCTTGAATACCCTGGGGAATATGGCCCTGCGGACCGCTTCCTTCAGGACCGCGGCGTCCTATTTTGACCGGGCCCTGGCGGTTGTTCCCGAAGACCGGGACGCCCTGATAGGCCGGGCGGATATCTACCGGCGGGAGCGGAAACCCACGGAAGCGGAGGCCCTTCTCAACAAAGCGGTAACCCTCTACCCCCGTTGGCCCATGGCCTTGAGCCAGCGGGCCCGGCTTTACCGGGATGCGGGTTATCCCAATCAGGCCCTGGAAGACCTGGATAAAGCCAAAGAACTGGCGGGGGACGATTATTGGATAGCCTATGACCGGGGAAATGTGCTGTTGGATCTTAACCGGAAACCGGAGGCCCTGGGGGAATTTAACCGGGCCATTACCATAGCCCCCGATTTATTTGTGGCCTATGTGTACAGCGCCGGTATTAAGGACGATTTGGGGGATTATGACGGGGCGGAGAAGGATTATATCACCCTGGCCCGGTTAAACCCGGAATATTATTTTGCCTTCGAGGGAATTGGGCTCCACAAGATGCGGAAGGAACGCTGGGGGGAAGCCCGGGACGCCTTCGCGGAGGCTTATAAAAAGGCTCCCCAGGAATGGACCTACGCCCTCCTTACCGCCATGAACTGGATGCGGGCGGGAAAGCCGTCGGACCCCCGGCAATATCTGGAACAGGCCCTGCGCAGGGTTCAACGGGAAACCTTGCCGTGGTATATGCTCCGGCTGTATCACGATCTTTCCGGGGATAATGATGTGGCCATCCGCATAGACCGGGAGCGGAATGTCGAGACCAAGGCCAGGATGCTCTACTATTTGGCGGAATATTATGATATCCGGGGAAACAAAAACCTGGCGGACCGGTATTTTCTCCAGGTCCGGGAACTCAACCGGAAGTATATTCTGGAATGGCGTCTGAATGAGTGGGCCCTGGAAAAACAGAATATGGGAAGTTTTTGATGACAGACCCTTTGCCGGCGCTTTTGTCTGCCGGATTTTTATTTCAGGTCCCTCTGAGGCCCTATTGCTGAATCAGATCCGAACGAGTTTTTTAAACTTTTCGGACAGCCCCTAGTTCATTTATGCAGGAGAGTCCATGAACGATACTCGTATAACCATCACCCTTAAAGGCAGGGAAATTATTCTTATAGGAACCGCCCATGTTTCAAAAGAAAGTGTTGCGGAAGTAGGCCGGGTTATCCGGGAAGAAAGACCCGATATGGTTTGTGTTGAACTGGACGAGGGAAGGTACGCCTCGCTTTCCCAGGAGGAAAGCTGGAAAAAAGTCGATGTGGTCAAGATTTTTAAGGAGGGCAAGGGGTTTCTCCTGATGGCCAACCTCGTGCTTGCGGGGTTTCAGCGTCGTTTGGGACAGGAACTGGGGGTAAAACCGGGGGAAGAAATGAAAGTCGCCGTGGAAACCGCCCGGGAACTGGGGCTTCCCTACTCATTTTGCGACCGGGAAGTACAAATCACCCTCCGCCGGGCCTGGGTTCGCTGCGGGCTGTGGAGTAAATGTAAGCTCCTGGCCTCCCTTTTGTCCAGCGCTTTTACTACGGAGAAACTCAGCGAGAAGGAAATTGAAAACCTGAAAAACCGCAGTGAATTGGACGGTATGATGGCGGAACTGGCGGATTATCTTCCTTCGGTCAAGGAGACCCTGATCGATGAGCGGGATCGTTACCTGGCGGCGAAAATTTGGGCGGCCGGGGGGCGCAAAACCGCGGCGGTGATCGGGGCGGGGCATATGCTGGGACTCAAGGCGAACCTGGAGCGGATAGCCTCCGGGGAAGAGGAAGAGGATGTGTCGGAACTGAACACCATACCGCCCCAGTCCTTTTTTTCAAAACTCTCAGGCTGGATCCTTCCCGGCCTGATCATCGCCCTGATTCTGGCGGGGTTTTTCTTCGCCGGTCCCAAGAAGAGCCTGATCATGATCCTCCAGTGGATTTTATGGAATGGTTCCCTGGCGGCCCTGGGGACCCTTATCGCCCTGGGTCATCCCCTGTCGATCCTGATATCTTTCCTGGGCGCTCCGGTGGCCACCATCAACCCCTTTATCGGGGTGGGGCTTTTTTCGGGAATCACCGAAGCCACCCTGCGTAAGCCCAAGGTTACCGATGCCGAAACTATCTCCGAGGACATTGTCAGCCTCAAGGG
>JAITBE010000265.1 GCA_031283755.1 Spirochaetaceae bacterium | reverse complement strand
GATATTCCCCTGGTGGTGGTCAATGTGGTCCGGGGCGGCCCGGGCCTGGGGTCTATCGCTCCCAGCCAGGGCGACTATATTCAGGCCACCCGGGGGGGCGGCCATGGGGATTACCGCTGTATTGTCCTTGCTCCCAAAAGCGTCCAGGAATGTGCGGACCTGACCTATCTGGCCTTTGACCTGGCGGATCAGTACCGGATGCCGGTCATTGTCCTGGCGGACGGGATGATAGGCCAGATGATGGAAGGGGTGGTTCTGCCCCCGGAACGTCCCCTGGCGGAGCTGCCCAGGCGGGATTGGACGGTGGGACACATGGCCGCCGCCCCGCGGGATGCGCGGCATATCAGTTCCATGCATCTGGTTCCTGAGGAATTGGAGACTAAGACCAAGGCCCGCTTTGTCCGGTACGATGAGGTAAAGGCAAAAGAAATCCGGTATGAACAAACCGGGCCTGCGGGGAATTCAGCGGACCTGACCCTGGTGGCCTACGGTACCTCTGCCCGGGTAGCCCTGGGCGCGAAAAAACTCGCCGAAAAAGAGGGGATCAAACTGGGAATTTTCAGGCCCATCACCCTTTGGCCCTTTCCCAGAGACCCCCTCGCCCAAATTGCCGCTTCGGGGAAACCCTTCCTCACGGTGGAAATGAGTTTAGGCCAGCTCGTGGATGATGTAAACCTTGCGGTCTTGGGCAGGGCCCCGGTACACCTTTTGGGCCATTCCGGCGGGGTCATCCCCACGGAGGAAGAGGTGTTTAATGAAGTCAAACGGATACTTGGGAGGAAAGGATGAAACAATTATACGGGCACCCCAAAAGTTTATACGATATCCCTACCAAATACTGCGGGGGCTGCGGACACGGGGTCATACACCGGATTATTACCGAACTTATTGATGAGATGAATTTGCGGGACAAGGCGGTCATCACCAACCCTGTGGGCTGCGCCATCTGGGCGGATCTCTACTTTGATTTTGATTCGGTTCAGCCGGCCCACGGCCGGACCCCTGCGGCGGCGACGGGGATCAAGCGGGTCCTTCCGGATCACGTTGTTATCTGTTATCAGGGCGACGGGGATATGGCGGCTATTGGGACGGCGGAGATGATCCATGCGGCAAACCGGGGGGAAAAATTTACCACCATATTTGTGAATAACGCTATTTACGGTATGACCGGCGGTCAGATGGCCCCCACGACCCTGGTGGGGCAGAAGGCGGCCACCGCCCCCAGGGGCCGGGATCCCGGAGCGGCGGGAATGGGCTATCCCATCCAGGTATCGGAACTGCTCTCCAGCCTGGAGGGAAGCCGTTACATTGCCCGGGGAGCGGTGAACAACGCTGCCAATATACGGAAGACCAAATCCTACATCCGCAAGGCCCTGGAGGCCCAAATGCGGGGTATCGGTTTTACCATGGTGGAGGTTCTCTCTCAATGCCCCACCAACTGGGGTATGGAACCGGTTCCCGCAGTGGAATGGCTGGAAAAAAACATGATCCCCGTTTTCCCCCTGGGGGAGATCAAAAATACCCTGGAAGAGGCTGCTCAGGTGGTCAAAGAGGCGGCTGAGGCTGTCAAGGAGGCTGTCCAATGACGGAAAAATCTTTTTTTGCCGGTTTTGGCGGTCAGGGCATTATTTCCCTGGGACAAATCTGGGTTTATTGCGCCATGAAGGAGGGCAAAAACGTAACCTTCTTCCCCTTTTACGGGGCGGAAAAGCGGGGAGGTATTGCCCGGGCCGGGGTTATTGTTTCGGACGAGGAAATCGCCAGCCCTCTGGTAACTGTCCCCGATTCGGTGTTGGTGATGAACCCCGATTCTCTCCCCCTTTGTGAGGGCATCCTCAAACCAGGGGGACTTATGTTGATCAATTCGACCCTGGTCAAGGGAGCGCCCCAGCGGAGTGATATCAACGTGGTAAGGATTGAGGCTCAGGACATGGCGGAAAAGATCGGGAATCCCCGGTTCGCCAATATGGTGGCTCTCGGGGCCATGGCAAAACTCACCGGCGCGCTGGCTATTACGGAAATTGAGGGGATCCTCAAAAAATTCTTTTCCCCGGACAAACACCAATTTATCCCCCTGAACGTTGAGGCTATCCAGGCGGGTTACAGGGCCGTATAACCACAAAAATTCGCCGGCAAATTTTTCTGTTTTGCCGGCGAATTTACCGAACAGGACCTCTCGATTCCCGAACAATACGGCCAAATGAAGAACCCAGGAGCAAAAGGCTCGTGTCCCACAATTCAGTTTACCTGTTTCAGGGTAGATCTTTCCCCCGGATGCGTTCGGCTGAGGACGAAAATGGAGGATGATTCGGAACACGGGGCAGCTTGCGGCGCTTATCCGGGTTTGGGAGGGGTGGGAAGTGGGAATATGAGGAGAAAAACGATTTGCCTTGCCGTTTCCCGATTAAAGGGTCTGACCCCCATGCTCTCTATGATCCCGATAGCCGAAGCCTCTCTCCCCTCCCCGGATTCTTCTCCCACCTCCCCCGCCATTATCCGCGACCAATACCGGTCTCCCCATATATGCCCGATCCGCCCTTCCCGCCGGTTGTACCGCTGTGCAAATACCTGCTTCAGCCACTTCATGATAACCGGAAGTTCCAGCCCATCCGCCGGCCTAATGTAAAATGTCAGCCAATCATCCTCAAGATGGAGAGCGCGGATCTCGAAGACAAAGCGAAGTTTGGTCTCCCGGAAGACCCTGGCAAAAATCGCCAGGGCCGTCTCCCGGCGGAACAGCGGTTCCCGGTTGTTGACACGGGTACGGATTTTGTACCACACCCCTTGTTCCAATATTCGTAATGGTCTCATGGAGCATATTATGAGACTAACAAGCTGTTTTGCTTTATTTGACGGGATCAGAATGTTCGATACCCCTAATAGTGCTCTGGAAGGGTTGCGTGAGTTGAGCCGGGCAAAATTCCCGAATAAACCGCCATGCCAGGGAGTAGGTCTTCTATTTAAAATTTGTGGGTCAAGTTTAGCGCAAGCGGACGGGGTATGTTGTTCTTATAAGGTATTTGACTCAGGGTCCCGCCCCAAGGGTATGGACCCTTCGCAATGAATCAAAGCCCCCTCACTCCGCCCTTTTCACGCACCCGGCCAGGGTATTCCTGACCGCTCCTGGGCCTGCAAAAAGTTTCTCAAAATAGGTCTCCACCTGTTCCCCAAGTCCTGCCTCGTAGAGGTTCACCCCAAAGATCGTCGGGTTAGCCAGGATCGGTTCCAGCTGTTGGTGAAAGGGGCCTTTTTGCCCCAGATTGATTCCGGCGACCGCGGGGTAGAGGGTTTCGTAGAGGGGATCGGGACTTACGGTAAAGGCCGCGCCCTGGTCGTCCACACCCCGAAGGTAACGGAGCCAGGCCGCCAGCACCAGGGGAATGAGTTTCAGGTCCTCCACCTTTCGCTTGGGATCCGCCAGGTAGGCTTTGATGGTTTCGCCGAAGCGGATGGAGATTTTTTGGGAAGTATCGGTGGCGATCCGCTGGGGAGTGTCGGGCATAAAGGGATTGGGAAAACGGACCCGCAACACCTGGTCGATAAATTCCTGGGGGGAGAGGATTCCGGGGTCCACCACCACGGGAAGTCCCTCGTTATAGCCGATCTGCTCCACCAGCCTTACCAGGTCCCGGTCCTTCATTTCCGCGCTGATCGTGGTATACCCCAAGAGGCAGCCGAAGACCGCCAGGGCCGTATGCAGGGGGTTGAGGCAGGTACAAACCTTCATCTTCTCCACCCGATTGACCGTGTCCCGGTTGGTGAAAAGGACCCCGGCCCGTTCCAAAGCAGGGCGTCCCGCGGGAAAGGCGTCCTCGATCACCAGGTACTGGGCTTCTTCGGCATTTACAAAGGGGGCGATATAGGTGTTTTTCGCGGTAACCTGCCCCGCCGTGTCGGTAAAGCCCAGGGCTTCCAGCATTTTCCGGACCCCTTCGTCAGGCCGGGGCGTTATCTTGTCGATCATGCTCCAGGGAAAGGAAACCTGCGCAGGATTCCGGATATAGTCCAAAAACTCCCCTTCCACAAGACGCTTTTCAACCCATTGTATTACAAAGGGTTCCACTCCCTGAAAAAGTTTATCCCCATTATGGGAACAATTATCCATGCTGACCAGGGCCAGGGGGAATTTTCCCGCCCGGTACCGTTCATAGCAGAGGGCGGCCAGGCGTCCCAGGTAGCTTTTGGGCGCGGCGGGCCCCTCCCGGAAATCAGCTTCCACCTCCGGGAACAAGCCGCTGCGGCCCCCGGAACTGTCACCCAGGCTGTAGCCCTTTTCGGTAATGGTAAAACTCACCATTTGCAGGGACGGGGAGCGAAAGATCCCCCGGAGGGCTTCAAAATCCCCGGGCTTGTCCAGCCGTAAGGCCCGGGCGATACTGGCGATCACCCGTTTTTCTATGGTGCCGTCCGCCTTGAGGGTCACCGCCAAACTCAGATTATCGTAGAGCAGAAAGGCCCGGTCGATGATCTCCCCGTCATAGCCCTCGGCCACAATGATGCCGGTTTTTTCGATCCCCTGTTCCAGCAAAGTCTGCTGCAAGGCCGCGGGAAAGGCCCGGAAAATATTACCCGCCCCAAAATGTACCCATTGGGGACATTCCTCCGTGGCCCGGATCATGGCCTCCCGGTCAAATTGAGGCAAGCGGAACCCCGCTTTTTCCCAGGGGCCTTTATCCTCTAATCCCTTCCCATTCAACTCCATTTTTTCCCTCCTGATTCTTACCTTCTCGCTCCTAACTTATCAATTGCTTCCCAAAGTCCGTTGAGGTACGCTGCCCCCAGGGCCCGGTCATAGAGGCCGTAGCCGGGCATGGACACCTCCCCCCAGATGGCCCGGCCGTGATCCGGCCGGATGGGGCCGTCAAAGCCAATGTCGTAGAGGGCCTTTACAATGGCGAATATATCCATGGAACCGTCGCCGGAAAGATGGGCGGCTTCCTCAAAATCCCCGGGGCTGTTATGGCGGAGATTTCGCACATGGGCAAAGTGGATCCGGCCTTTGAGCGCCCGGATTATATCGGGAATGTCATTGGCAGGATTAGTCCCCAGGCTCCCGGTACACAGGGTAACCCCATGGTGAACGTCATCCACCATGCCCGTGAGGCGCAGGAGTTTTTCCTTATCCGTCACGATCCGGGGCAGGCCGAACACCGGCCAGGCGGGATCATCGGGATGAATGGCCATGTTGATGTTATACTTATTGCAGACCGGCATGATCCGTTCAATAAAATATTTCAGGTTGGTCAGGAGTTTTTCTCCGTCTACGTCCTTATACATGGCAAAGAGTTCCTTCAGCCGGCCCAAGCGTTCCGGTTCCCAGCCCGCAAGGACATAGCCCTTGGACTGGGCACTGATGGAATTGGTCATGGCGTCGGGATCAATGGTATCAATTATCTTTTGATCATAGGCCATGGTGGTACTGCCGTCGGCCCGCTTTTTCGCCAGGTCCGTGCGGGTCCAGTCAAAGACGGGCATAAAGTTGTAGCACACCAGGTGTATGTCCGCCTGACCCAGCCGTTCCAGGGTGGTGATATAATTATCAATATATTGTTCCCGCTCACCGGCGCCGGTCTTGATGGCGTCGTGGATGTTAACGCTCTCGATTCCCGCGATGGAAAGCCCCGCTGCCTCCACCTCTTTTTTCAGGGCCACAATGGCGTCCTTTTCCCAAACCTCCCCCGGTAAGGTCCCGTAGAGGGTGGTGATCACCCCTGTAACACCGGGCACTTGCCGGATCTGTTCCAGGGTAACGGAATCGTAACCGGGTCCGAACCAACGCATGGTCATTTGCATAAGATACTCCTTAGAAAATACAAA
>JAITBE010000110.1 GCA_031283755.1 Spirochaetaceae bacterium | reverse complement strand
GAAAAACTGGTTATCAACAGGCGGCTTCTTATGGTCATCGTATGTATCATAGCGCATACTGCCAAAACGTTCAATTAGTAGAGCCTGTTCCCAAACGCGAATCTTCTGCTTAACATTTTTTTGAACAGCCTCATATATCGAATATATAAATTTTGTATAAACAAAAAGTAAAATTTATATAAACTTTTTTGAAAATCGGAAAAATTTTTACTGATATAAATGAACCTCCGCGAAGTAGAGCTCCGGGGTATTAAACCAGACTTTCGAATGAGCCTCCCCGGAGCAGAGCTCCGGGGTATCCCTAAGCGGTGCCGTATTTGCGAGGAGGCTCGTTCGATAGGAAGGTTATAGTACCGTCTGGTTTAATGCCGAATTTTGTAAGCGTTGCTTTGTTTGAGCCGGAGCAGAGCTCCGGGGTATTAAACCAGACTCTCGAATAAAAACCGGCGGGCGGGCTGTTAAATTGTAGTCTGATTTGCTATATTTAAAGAACCGGGTGTTTTTGGATACGGTCTTCAAACCCGGCTTATAAGCAAAGGAGTTCCCATGGTAGAAGCCCTTAAAAAAGATCCAGCCTGGAAGGGCCGGCGCGGTCCGGTTCTTTTGGTCATCATGGATGGCGTCGGGTACGGTAAATATAAGGAAGGCGACGCGGTCGCTGATTCCAAAATGTATAATCTCACCGCGATTAAGGCAAAAAGTCCGGTGGTCAAGTTAAAAGCCCACGGAAAGGCGGTGGGCCTCCCCTCGGATGAAGATATGGGTAACAGTGAGGTGGGCCACAACGCCATGGGCTGCGGCAGGGTCTTTAACCAGGGGGCGGCTCTGGTCTCCTCCGCCATTGAAACCGGCGCCCTGTTCCAAGGCCGGGCCTGGCAGGAGATCATTGCCGGGCTTACCGCAGGGGCGAAAAATCCCCGCCCGGCCACCCTTCATTTTATCGGCCTTTTCTCCGATGGCAATGTCCACAGCCACCTGGACCATCTCAAGGCCATGATCCGGCAGGCGAAAAAAGAAGGGGTCCGCCGGATCCGGGTCCACGTACTTTTTGACGGCCGGGACGTGGGGGAAACCAGCGCCCTGGACTATGTGGACCCCTTTGAGGCTTTTTTAAAGGAAGAAAGTACCAACGGCCTGGATGCCCGGATCGGTTCCGGGGGCGGCCGGATGTGGATCACCATGGATCGCTACGGCGCGGACTGGTCCATGGTGGAACGGGGCTGGAAAACCCATGTCCACGGGGAAGCGCGGCAGTTTGCCGCTACCCGGGAAGCGGTGGAAACCTACCGCAAGGAGATCCCCGGGATAATCGATCAGGACCTCAAGGAATTTGTTATTGCCGAAGGGGGTAAACCCATCGGTACCATAGAGGACGGGGATTCGGTGGTTTATTTCAACTTTCGGGGGGACCGGGCCCTGGAGATCACCGCGGCCTTTGAGGAAGACAACTTCGACAAATTCGACCGGGGCCGCCGGCCCCGGGTCTGTTACGCGGGGATGATGGAATACGACGGGGACACCCACGTACCCAAACGTTACCTGGTGAGCCCCCCGGCCATTGACCGGACCATGGGGGAATACCTGGCCGCCACCGGGGTACGGACCCTGGCGATCTCCGAAACCCAAAAGTACGGCCATGTTACCTATTTTTTTAACGGCAACCGTACCGGCAAATTCGACGACAAGCTGGAAGACTATGTGGAAATCAAAAGCGATGTGGTCCCCTTTGAACAGCGGCCCTGGATGAAGTGCGCCGAGATCACCGACGAGGTCCTCAAGGCCCTAAAATCGGGGAAATACGATTTTATCCGGCTCAACTTCCCCAACGGGGACATGGTGGGCCATACCGGGGTCTACCAGGCGGTGGTCTGTTCCATGGAGGGGATGGACCTTCAACTGGGCCGCCTGGCCAAGGCCGTGGAGAGCGCCGGGGGGGTGATGGTGATCACCGCGGACCACGGCAATTCCGACGACATGTTTGAGCATAACAAAAAAACCGGCGAAGTGGTTTACAAAGAAGACGGGACTCCCAAGGCGAAAACCAGCCACAGCCTCAACCCCGTGCCCTGTATCATCTACGATCCCGAATACCAGGGGGAATACCTCAATACAACCGGGGAAGGCGGCCTTCGTGAAGGCTTGGGGATCAGTTCCATCGCCGCCACCTGTATCCAGCTTTTGGGGTATCTGCCCCCGGCGGACTACGATAGATCGGTGTTACGAATGAAGCAGTAAGGGTGCCAGGCATCGTTTGGGGTCTGACCCCACCACTACCTGTAGCGCCTGGGTGACCCTACAACCCCATATCTGGTACCGGGGTCAGACCCCAGTTCATTATTCATTCCGCGGGGTCCGCAGCTTTTCCTGCTGCGCCAGGACCTCGTCCAGGGGCAGGGGGCTGGTTCTGACCGGGGCGCAGGGTTTTCCGTTTTCATCCTGAATGGAAAGCCCCCCGTTCCCGATGGTTTGGGCGGCTTCTTTTATGGGAAAGGTCCCGGTCTCAAGGTATCGGGCGATAAAAATCGAAAGACTGTCTGCGGCGGTTCGCACGGCATCCGCATAAATGTCGGGAACCGACCGG
This sequence comes from Spirochaetaceae bacterium, assembly GCA_031283755.1. GTDB lineage: Bacteria > Spirochaetota > Spirochaetia > Treponematales > Breznakiellaceae > JAIRMO01. The sequence continues at coordinate 1,235 of JAITBE010000110.1, read as the reverse complement.
GAATCGGGCTTACCCCCCGGTCCGGGATAAAACCAGGTTCGATGCGCTAAATTAAGATAATCAATATGGCCGGGGAGGTTCTCGGGGTAAAGATAGGGGATCGGAATCTCCTGAATCCAACCGGCGGGTTCCTTGTCCTGCGCCGGGTTGTTTATAGAAGTTTTACCGGGATCGGTATAATGGTAAAGGGTAGAACAATCCCGAAAGGTATTTTCTATACGTTCCTTAAGTTTCGTATCCCCGCCGGCCCGTTCGGGAAAGGCGGCGATCAGGGCCCGGGCAAGGAGTTCTTTGAGCCCCGAAGGCGGGGCTTTGCAGACAGAAACCAGCAGCGCCTCCTGATCCCAGGACGCGGCGGGCCTCTCCCGGAGGTAATCCAGCATGAGAACATCGATGATCCGCTCAAAAAAGGCATGGGCGCTTTTCCCCAGGACCGGGCCCTGGGGAAAAGTTTTGGCCGGGGCCGGAAAAGCGGGACTGGATTTATACACGATATACGGGTGGGCCAGGCGATCCAAAATAGCATGGGTCATAAACCCCAGGGCATAGGCCCCCAGGGCGTTGATTCCCTTTTCCCGCCGGAGCATACGAATATCCTCCTCGCTCGGGGGAGGGTCAGGCAGGGCCATCTTGAGGAGCGTTGCGGTAAAGATCCCATATCCCCGGCGGTGCAGCAAGGCGCCATATTCCAGGGCGACCGGCCTGGTCATCTGGCTATGGTAGAAGATATCCGGCCCCTGACACCCCAGAATAAAAGAGGTCTGATAATCTATTTGAATTTTTTTCAGGGCCTTTTCGGCTACTATTCCAAACCGGGAATGGATGGCCGGGTACATGGCGCCTATCACATCCTCCCCAAAAAGGGTATGTAGAATCTGGGACGGCATAATATTAACTCATGTTACACACGGGATTCCGAATTTGAGGGAGGGAGGAGAGAGGAGGAAACAAAGGATCTTACCTAAAATGTGCGCGGGGGGTATATAATCGGCCATTCACCGGAACTTCCTTCATCCGCCAGAGGCGAATATACCACTATACCACAGACCGCCGGAAAAGGCAACCGCGAACCTGCGCCCTATTCCTCCCTAGCGGTCGGCGCAGTCTCGGAAGTTCAAGTCTTCTTGAAATTTTTTGGATTGTGAAGCTTTTTTGCGGCGAAGAAGACTTGAACTTCCATGCCTCTCGGCACCAGCACCTCAAGCTGGCGTGTCTACCAATTCCACCATCGCCGC
>JAITBE010000104.1 GCA_031283755.1 Spirochaetaceae bacterium | reverse complement strand
ATGGCCGCCCCCGCATAGGCCGCCAGGGCCACCGGGGGGGTAATATCCGCCACGATCCCGAAATAAAAGACGAACATATGGGCGGCCAGTACGGGAACCCCCATACGGATCACGATGGGAGCGGTGATGGTAGCCATGATCACATAATTGGCCGTGGTGGGAATCCCCATGCCCAGGATAAGGCAGGCGATCATGGTGAGGACCAGGGCGAGGAAGAGGCTGTTATTGGCCACCGTGAGAAGCAGGGAGATTAAAACCTGGCCGAGCCCGGTGAGGGACACGATCCCCACCACCACCCCGGCGATGGCGCAGGCCATGGCCACCCCCACGGTATTCCGGGTCCCGCTCCCCAGGGCGTCCGCAAAAGAGGCCGGGGTAAACCGGGTGTCCCGCCGGAAAAAGCTCACGACAATCGCCGAGAGGATCGCCAGACATGCGGCATAGGCCGGGGTAAACCCCAGGGTCATAAAGGCCACCAGGACAATAACCGGCAGGAAAAGGTAGCCCTTAACAAAAAGCAGCCTGCCGAAATGGGGAATCGATTCCTTGGGCAGCCCCTTAAGGCCCAATTTTTTCGCCTCAAAGTGGATCATCAGAAAGATCCCGGTAAAATACAGGGCCGCGGGCAGGATCGCGGAAACGGCGATCACCGGGTAGGGGATGTTGGTCAGTTCCGACATGAGGAAGGCCGCCGCGCCCATAATGGGGGGCATGATCTGGCCCCCGGTAGAAGCCGCCGCCTCCACCGCGGCGGCGAATTCCGGCTTATATCCGGTTTTTTTCATCACCGGAATGGTAACGCTCCCGGAACCCACGGTATTGGCCACGGAACTCCCCGAATACATCCCTTCCATGGCGCTGGCAATGACCGCCACCTTGGCGGGTCCCCCCGAGGCGAATCCCGCCACGGAATTGGCCAGGTCAATAAAAAAGGTAGCTATCCCCGACTTTTCCAGAAAGGAGGCGAGGAATATAAAAAGCACGATAAAGGTGGAACACACCCCGATGGGGGTACCGATGATGCCGTCGGTGGTGTAAAAAAGCTGGTGTACCACCCGGCGGAGGGAAAAACCCGCCGCAAAGGCGTAGGTGATAAATCCGGCGGCCACCACCAGGATGGGAATCCCCACCACTCGGCGGCAGAGTTCCGCCAGGATGATTATCCCGGCGATACCCATGACAATGTCCATCGGGAGGAGCAGCACCGCCCGGGCGACGATGGCCCGAAAATTAAAGGCATAATAAAAAAAAGTCACGGCCCCCGCCGTACCCAGGACCAGATCGTACCAGGGAATATAGTTCACCCGTTTCCGTATCCCCCGCTTGACCGGATACAGGAGATACCCGATAAATACCAGGATCCCCAAAAACACGCTCCGCCGGATCTGTTCCGGAAGGTTGCCGATAAGGGTAACCCAAAATACGTAGAGGGTAAACAGCAGCAGCAAGCCCTTAATCAAATAATTGGCCAGCCCCGTAAACCGGCGGATGTTCGATTCCCGGTCAAACTGGGCGATAAGCTCCTCGGTTTCCGCCTCGGTCATAATATGTATTGATTTATCATGGGTCATGATTTTTTCCGCTCCTATTTTACCCGAACCGTGATATGGGCGTTTTTTCCACACCGTTCCCGCAGGCTGATCCGTTCATTGTTGATATATAAGGTATGATCCGAGACCGTCCCCACGATATAGGCCAGAGATTTAAAGGACCGGTTGAAGCCGGTGATCCGCATGGTCCCGTCTTCCTCCCGGATAAGCTCCTCTCCCTCCTCCAGATCGGTCTGCATCCCCGCGCCGAAGGAACTGAACACCACGGCGGCCGCCGCGATCTGTCTTCCCCGGACTTGAAAAATCTCCCTGACCGGACTTTGATTAACCGAATGGATAAATTCAATGGCAAATTCCGTCCCGTCTTTAACCGGCCACCGACCGTAAACCGCCCCCGACTCCGTATCGGTGATGACGAGCCGTTTGGGTAATCCCCTGAAAAGTATGGCCCCCGATACCAAGAGGAGGGCTATAATGAGATTACCCGCGATCCCATACCACCATCGCGGGCTTCTATTCGGATAAAACAACCCAAAAACCCGGGGGCCTCCGGCAGCCGAAGGCCCCGTGTGCTACCGCAGGGCGCCGATTTCCTTAAAGTATTTCTCCGCCCCGGGGTGGAAGGGTATGGATATCCCCCCCACTCCATAGGCGGGGGACAACTCCGTACCCTTGGCATGGGCGCTGATTATTTCATCCCGGCTTTCAAAGAGGGTCTTGGTAAGCTGGTACACCACATCGTCGGAGAGCCGTTTACTCACCACAAAGGTGGCCTTGACCGCCACGGTTTTGACATCCTGGGTAATCCCCCGGTAGGTTCCCGCGGAAATGGGATACCGGGTATAAAAAGGATACTTCTGGATCAACTGACCCATGTGGGCATCGTCGATTTCCAGGAGGATGATGTCTTTGCCGATGGCCAGATCCACCACCGCGGTGGTGGGGGCTCCGGCGGTACAGAAAAAGGCGTCGATCTTATTATCCCGCAGGGCATCGGCGGAAGCGCCGAAGCTGAGGTTCTGTTTACCAATATCATTAAAGGAAAGGCCATAGGCTTCCAGGATCTGCCGGGCGTTAAATTCAACCCCGCTGCCGGCGTCCCCCACGGAAACGTTTTTACCCCGGAGATCCGCCACGGTGCGGATTCCCGATGCGGGATTGGCGATGATCTGACACACTTCGGCATAAAGCCCCGCCATGGCGGTGAAGGACGTGGTCTGTTCCCCGTTAAAAAGTTCCGTTCCCTTGTAGGCGTAATCCATCACATCGTTCTGGACAATGGCCAACTCCACTTCTCCGGCGGTGATAAGCTGAATATTCGCTTTGGAAGCCCCGGTGGACTGAATGGTGATGGGGATCTGGGTTTTTTCCGTCAGGATCTGCCCCACCGCGGAGCCAAAGGAGTAGTAGGTCCCGGTATTTCCCCCGGTAGCCATCCGAATCTGTTGGGTTGCCCCCCGGGCATAAAGCCCCAGGGTCAGGGCAGCCAGCATAACCATAGAGAAAAAAAGGGTCTTTTTCATCATACTTCCTCCAGAATTAACATTTCGTAAGGATCTTCACTGGGTTCTGAAAAACCTTGCCTTTACTATACCCGTCCGGGCCATAAAAGGCAACCGTCCGTAAAAAAAAGCGGAGTGTTATCTTGTTATCCTCAGGCGGTCGAGGATAACAAGGGCGGGCCGAAAGACCCTCCTGAGGCAGTTTAGTATAATTAAGGGCACCTCCGAAAACCCCGGCGTTCCCGGAGGTTTCCTAAGGTACGATCCCCCGGATTACCGGGTCCCGCTCCTTTCTTCCCCCTTGATGGAAGGGATGGTCAGGATCATCCCCGGCACAATGAGATGAGGGTTATCCGGCTGGGGAAATTTATCCTTATTGGCATCATAAAGCCGGGGCCATTGACGGGGATCCCCGTAGACAAAATCATACTCCGCGATTCTCCAGAGACAGTCCCGCTGCTTAAGATTCAGTTTAACCTCGTAGAAAGCGGCCGGGCCGTTTGCGGGCGGCGGGCCGGGCTGGGCGGCCTGGGCAGGATAAAGGGTTTCAAAATTGAGGAGGAGTTCCACTACCTTTTTTGAATCGGGGATGCTGCTTTCGTATTCCCGGGCGTTAAACCGGGTTTCGGCGGATTTAAAATAAGCCGCGGCCTCATCATAAACCGCGGCGGCCCTGCTCCGCAGATTGACCCGGGCGGCCAGATCCATCCGGGCTTTGGCGGCCACATAGGCCGAGCGGGCCCTATAGGCCAGGAGCATCTCTTCAATATATTGTTTGGAACGGGCGGCGTATTCCTGGGACTGCAGGGCATATTCGGTAGCCTCGCTATAGGCCCCCTCATCCAGGGCCTGTTGGGAACGGCCGGCGTATTCCACGGACTTTTTATAATATTCGTTGTTTTCCAAGGATTGGGCCGGCAGACCTGCCTCGGACAAAAGGAATAACAGGACAATGGCCAGGTATTGTTTTTTCATTAGGGGTTCCCTTGCCGGCGATCTTCGGCTTGCTGTCGATCAAATTCGGCGGCATTATCTTCTACGGTTTTAATCGCTTCCCGGGCCCGGGACAACTGCCGTTGAGCTTCCTCCCGTTTGATTATCGCCTCGTCATGGGCCGCCAGGAAAGCTGTTTCCGCCTCCTGGTATTTCCCGATACCGCCGGCAGAACCCGCGGCGGCCAGGGATTCCGCTTCCGTAAAAGCGGAAAAGGCGGTATTGTACCGGGTCTTGACCGATATGTCCGCCTTAACGGATTTGGCCTTGTCCATGGCGCTTACGGCCCGGGCCCTGGCTTCCTTAAAGTCCGGTGATTCCTGCCGGGGCGGGGCCGCCGGAGCTTGCGGGGGGACCGCCGGAGCCTGTGGAGGGACCGCCGGGGTTTCCGGCGGGGGGGGCGAGGCGCATGAAAATAAAAATCCCAGCAAAATCAATAAAAACCCTGACTTTTTCAAAATAGCGGACTTTGAAAAAGTCGTTTTGCCTCCGCTTTTCCCCGGGTTTTTTTCAAAACCAGCCTGGTTTTGAAAAGGGTTCGATCCCCAAAAAATACTTTTTTTCATCCTGGAAATAACTCCTCTGCTTTTTCATTTGCTCTTAGTGTAGTATAAAGAACAATGGGTTGTATAAGAGGATTCGCTTATTTTTGGGATAAATTAACGAATAGAGTTGTCCGGAAATTTCAGGCGCCCCACAAATTTCGATAGAAATCGAATTTTGTGGCCGGCGAAATGAGCCTTCCCGCCCTGAAGCTCGCATGTGAAATTCCGGGTCTTCCGTGGTTAAATTTCTTCATTTGCGTCTTAGTTTTGAGGAATGAGTATGGCCTGTATTTCTATGGGTCAAGTTTAGAGCAAGCTCCGGGGTATTAAACCAGACTCTCGAATAAGCAAGAGCGCAAGGAGGGAGAAAAAGTATTTTTTTCATGTCTGCCTTGCGTTCTCTTATTATTTTTGCGTTATCCGAATTTTTTCCCGCGGGGCAACGCCTCCCCCCGGCATCTTCCCTACCGTAAAGCAAGGCGACAATTTGCCCCGTACCCGCTAAAGCCCGCAGGGAAGGCTCAAAAAGGTAACGCCTATGGTGTCACCTTAAACGATAAAGCCCTGCACAATGGCCGTTATATTTTCTATGGTGGTCATGGTGTTATCCGCCATTGCGGAAACCTGTTCCGCGTTTTGGTTTATCCGGGTTATACTTTCCGTCGCCTCTTCCAAATTATTGGCAATTTCCGTTGAATCCGAGCGAAGCCGGTCGATATTCTCAATCATAACGGCGTTCCCCTGTTTCATCTCCTTTGAACCGGTTTTAACCTTTGTGGTGGTCTCGTTCATCCTCTTGAGGGAGTCCAGCACCTGCCCAACCCCTTCCTGCTGTTCCCTCGTGGCCTCATCGACCTCAAATACCAGCTTTTCGGTCTCGCTTACCCGTTCTGATACGTGATTAAAGGCCTGCTCCGAGGCTTCGGAGCTTGTCACAATGTGATTAATGGTTTCGATAACCTGCTTGAGTTCCGTACTGATCCGCTTGGATTCCCGGGAGGAATCTTCCGCCAGCTTCCGAATTTCATCGGCTACCACCGCGAAACCCCTGCCCGCTTCCCCCGCGTGGGCCGCCTCAATAGCCGCGTTCATGGCCAGCAAATTCGTCTGAGCCGCAATTCCGGCAATGATCTTATTTGCCTCCTGCAGGGTCTTGGATTCTTCCACCACTTCCTGAACCTTGCCCGCGCTTTCCTTCTGAATGGTTTGACCCGCGGAAGCCGCGTCATGAACGGTTTTGAACTGATTGAGCATTTTTTGTACCACGTTTCCGATGGACGCGATATTTCCCACCATTTCTTCCACCGCGCTGGAAGCCCGGCTGATACTGTTCGATTGTTCTTCAATGGAATTATCCAAATTTTCGATACTCAGGGCCATCCGCTGCATTTCCCCGGAAGACTCTTCGGTCTGCCGCAGTTGATTCCGGGCCTTTTCCCGTACCTGTTCAATTCCCCCCGATATCTTCGATATTGAAAGCGCCATGTCCGCGGCGTTATTTTTCATGGCCACACTGGAAGCGGAAAGCAGCTTTTGACCGTTTTTTATTTCCCGCATTCCCGTTTCAACGGTGTTACTAAAACTATTCATCATCCCGGCGATGGTTCCCAATTCATCTACCGAGCAAACGGAAATCTTTTTGGTCAAATCCTTTTCTTCGGAAGAGAGGTTCTCAAGCTGAACCACAACCGAATCATAGAGGAAGCCCAGATTTCTTTTCAATATCGAAGCCAAAAATACTATGCTGAAAAAGAGACCCGCCAAAAGGACAAACAAAACTACCCAGGAGGAGGAGTTGAGCTCTGTCAGGGAAAATCCCGATTCGGTAAACGCGAGGATGGTTATGGAAAAAGCAAAAGGGAGGGCTATCAAGGCTACCGCCAAAGGAATGATCAGTATTTTGAGCCCCTGACGACGCTCCCGAAGGTCCCGGGGATATGCCAGGAGCTTATAGAAGACCAGGGCCCTTGAAACCATCCCATCGGCTATGACATAGATAAAGGTACTCATCATCATTCCCGCGGAAAGGACGGTCAGGAAAAGGGGCGCCTGTTCCTCCGGCAGACCGGCGGATTCCCCCTGTATAAAGATCGCCCCCAGGAAAACAATGAGCATGACAACCGATAATCCTATCGCCTTGATGGGGATTACGCCTATGTTTTTTAGCGCTCCGGCATAGTCATCCCCGGAACCCCTGAACTTTTCCTCATTAAAGGCGGCCCCGTAACGGCAGAGAACCAGGCTCGCGAGAATCCCATAGATCAGGGCGGGAAGCCAAATCCGCAGCGCCATCTGCGGGATCTCGGCGGAATCAGCCCGGAAAACATAGAGGATAATCACGATCACCACCGCAGAAAACAGGTTGCAGACCGTTGCCGCAACCGAATATTTGATTCGCTGGTTCAAAATATGCTCCTTAACACAAGATATAGGAAGTTGAGGCTTTTTCCAAAACTAACCGAGTTTTGGAAAAAGCTCAGTTTATTCTCATTGCTTATATAATCAACAAGCGGACGGGGTATGTTGTTCTCATAAGGTATTTAACTCAGAGTCCATACCCTGGTTCCGCCCCAAGGTTCCCGTGTAAGCGGGCTCTTGGGTATGGACCCTCGCAGTAAATCAACAAATAATATGATCTATCATATGAAATTTTTGTATCCCGCTGCAAGTCCTTTGCCGGCTGTCCCTCAAAGCCCTCCCTGGGGGTCAAAGAAACGCCTGGCCGGACCGCTCTCCCCGCTTTTTCCAGTAAAACCTTGACAGTCGGATAGAAACTTTATATATCTATATTATGGCTCAAGATAATAATTTTCAGGAAGAAGCGGATTCTGAAATTACCGAATTACTTGGAACTGCCGTAGAACTACCTCCGTCTGACAACCTGGTTCCTGATTATGATTCATCGTTTGAAGATTCCTTGGATGAAGACACCAATGGTCCGGACAATGACGCGGAAGCATCAGGGGCGGCTCTTCAAATCGGATTTCCCGAAATAATCAAACGGTTTGAAGAACAACCCCATACCGCTTTTGATGATCCCAATTATTATAAAACAGCTTTGTCCCATGAGGGGAATATTGCCCAGCGGGTTCATATGATCCTGCAAAAATATATTAATTCCAAGGATATCAAAGATCGGGGGGTTTTCAGACAACAGATTACTACCGCTTATTGGGATTTTTTGGCCGGAGTCGCCCGAAAGGCGCCGGCAAATTTGCCGGATCCCAAAAAATACCTGCTCCGTTTCAGTATTTTGCATCCCACCTTTATCGATGCCGAAACCCGGAATCTTTTTGCCAAGATAATAGTGGATAATGAACTGGCCCAGCCCGTCTACTATTTGGATGAATGGTTTAAACTGGTGGGAAACGGGACCATCAGAATTTCCACCACCGATGAGGTCCAGGTTACCAGAAGCAATTCCCAGATCCAATTACAGCAGCTTTTGGATAAGGCCAAGGGCAAACGGGAGGGCGCCCGGGGCCTCCTCAAGGCAAAAGACGCGGAGCGATCCAACCTTGAAAACGCGCTGACGGAACGGCTCCATCTTATTATGGAGCATTTTCCCTTTGAGGGGCTGCCGGACATAAACGCCGGTTATAGCGACGGCCAAAAACGGGTTATCGGTGAAATCCAGGAACTTCTAAAAAATATGCTTAAATCTGACCGGGATCTGAACATTTTTTCCAAGGATTTTTTCCAGGCCGAAGAGGATGTCAATGTCCTCAAGGAAAAGCTTGCGGAGGAACGTGATAAAACCGGCGCGAACGTTCAGGCGGTGGATACCGAATTCGGCACGATCCGGCAAATGGCAAAGATGACCATAGGCCGGCAGGGCAACCACTTCCCTATTTTAACGAAGGAGTATTTCCACTGCACCGCCAATGACGTGGCTTTCCGGGAGAATGTTATTACCCAATTGACCCGGATAGAAAGCATCGACCCCGAAGCTTTTTTCCGGTCCTATAAAAACAGGGCTACCCGGATAGCTCCCTTTGTAATACTTATCCCCGGTTACGGGGATTCGGGGATGTGTTGGGAGCCCTTTGATCGGTTTAACCGGGCGACCAGCCGGGGCCGTATCGCGATCCCCATGTACCCCAAAAACCTAACCCTGGCCCTGCTTTCCGCGGTGGCGGATCTGCGCTGGCAGGTTGCCAAGGAAAAGGCTTCATATTATTGGATGGAAGAGGGCCTTACCGGTAATTATTACCAATGGTTTTCCGCCCGCAAACTCAAGGGGGATTTAAAGGATTATTTTATTGAAGACTACATCACCTGGATGACGAAAGAAAGCGAGGGTATCCAAAAACTGGATAAAGAAGTCCGGGGTATCTTTTGGCGGCATATGCCCTTTGCCCAGCCGGTTAAAGAAAAACTAAAAAACCGCAGTTTTGTTTATCAGGAACTTTACCAGCGGGATATTAACCGGGCCATGTCCGATGGGTATTAAGCCTCATTTTCTCCGTTTCCCAAAAATAGGATCAAAATACTTATCCACCTCTATCCGTTTAAAAAGCAGTTTAAGAATCACCCGGTATATAACAAAGGACAATACAATGGCCCCGATAAAAATGATGGGAAAACTCCACGCCGCCGCATCCGGGGGTAAGCGGGGGGCAAGAAGCCAGGCAAATAAGACAAAAAGCGCCATAAAGCAAATAACGGTAACCAAAATATTAAAAATCGTGGCGCCCAATATAAAAAGAAGGGTATTACTTTTTTTGCTCATCCTTTTTTTTCCTCTTTGGGATTCTTAATCACCAGAATGGAGATCAACAAAATAATACAACTCACCACCACACTGGCATCGGCAATATTAAAAGTCGGCCACCGGACAAGTCCAAAAAGTCCGTAAAATTTTACGCTGATAAAATCGACTACCCCTGCCGGCCGGCATATCCGGTCAATAAGATTTCCAAGCCCTCCGCCGATAATCCCCGCCAAAACCCACCGCTGAATCCCGGTAATCTCCCAGGATTTAAAATAATACCAGACAAGTCCCCCCAATAAAATCAAGGGGACGGCGATAAAAAGCACCGGCTTAATAAAATCGGGCAGGGTATTCCCCAGACTAAAGGCAATAGCCCGGTTCCGGACATGGTAGATCCATAAAATATCATTGTTAAAAACATCTTTGATAAAAACGCCCCTCCCGGTATCGGGCCAGTTTTTTACGATAAACGATTTTACCCCCTGATCCGCTATGATAATAAAGGCGGTCAGCAGGAAAGGCAGTGTTTTATCTTTGGTTAAAAATTTCATTTTCTACTCCGATTTTGTCCCAGGGGCGAGCCGGATTCTATAAACCCGTGGGGACATCAATAAATTCGGTTTCTATATGCAGCTCCGCCATGCAGCGTTCCATGACCCGCCGGACCCCCCATACTTCGGTGGAATAGTGTCCCCCCGCTATCATATTGAGATGTCCCTCCAGGGCCGCGTGATAAACCGAATGGGAAATCTCCCCGGTAACATACAGATCGAGCCCTTCCTCAAGGGCTTCCAGGGCTTCTTCCGAAGCTCCCCCGGAAACCACCGCGGCGGTGCGGCTTTCCCCGGGACCAAAGGGATAGACCCCCAGGGGGGGCCTGTTCATAAAACTCAGCCGTTTTACCGCTTCCTCAACAGATAACGGCTGAGCTAAGATACCTTTATATCCTATTTTATGGCCGTGATACAAGCCGAACGGAAGGGGCTCTTTTATACCTAACCGTTCCGCCAGGACGGCGTTGTTGCCCGCCTGTGGATGCTGATCCAGGGGTAAATGCACGGCATAGAGGGCGATGTTATGATCCAAAAGGAATTGTATCCGCTGCCGGTGGCCGCCTTGAATCCTGAGGGGGCTTCCCCAAAAAAGGCCATGATGCACAAAAAGCAGCCCCGCCCCGGCCTCCGCAGCCCGTTTAAACGTTTCCAAACCGGCGTCAACGGCAAAAGCGATTTTTTCAACTTCCCCCCCGTCATTATCCACTTGTAAACCATTAAGCGAAGGATCGGCAGCGCTAAAACCATCAATATCCAGAAGATCCCTGAACCAGGCATCCGCCTTTTTGGTAGTCATAATTCCAGTATACTCCGGGGGTTACGGAAATTCCAAGCCCCGCCGGTTTCAAGATAAATGTCTTGTCCCAATTGTTCCCGCCGGGGCAGCGCCGGGGAATTTTCCAAAAACAGGACGGCGAAATTGGTCATCATCGCCGCGGTTTCTTTGACAAAATCCCTCCTGTCCCTGTCCCACGGGCTTTGTTTTTTGCCGGGGAATAACACCCGGTAAAAGGGAAATTTTTCCGGGATGTCGGTATAGTCCAGGATGCCTGCCCCGGGAACAGCGGCGAGGACCGCCGGCTCCCGGGAACCGTGAAGCGCCTGAAAAACAGCGGCATAACGGGTGTCCCGGTAACGGGGATCCGGGGCCTTGTCGGAAACCAAATAGAGGGCCGGGACTTCGGGACGAGGAACTACCCCCAACCCGGTTATTCTAAGGGGTCTCCACCGGGAAAACCACCGGACAATTCCGGCCCGGAGGGAACGAAACCAGGAAAGGTCCTCACCGGCGGCCTGGGGCGGCGGTTCTTCTCCCGTAAAGGCTGAAAAAATCGGGCCTTCTACGGCGATTATACCCTTTACCCCGGGATTGGTCCGGTTAAAACCCGGGGAACCGGCCAGTTGGGTCAAGGCGCCGCCCCCGATCCCATACCCGGCAATAAAAATATTGGCGGTATCAACGCCGGCAAAAACCGAATCTCCCCGGTGGTCCGCCTGGATATATGACAGCAAAAATTGTATTTCCTTTATCCGCTCCGCTTCCAAAGCCCTGCCGGCCGTATTAACCGATAAGAGCTTAAACCCCCGGGTATGAACACGGAAAAGCCGGTAAACAGCGGCTATGGATGTACCGTATGGGCCGCCTTCCCCCTGTTGGGAGATATCAAAAAGCCGGGAGTAACTTATCACCGTAAAACCCCGCTCCCAAAGCTTCAGGCATACCTGGTCAATAACGGAAACCGAACCGGCAATCGGAGGAACCAGCAGCATCAGGGGTCTCCGGGCGCCGCCCGGAGCCTCCCCTTCCCCGGAGCCGTAGATCCGCAGCATAAATTCGGTTTTTTCCGGAAGATTATAAACTTTCCGGGTAAATACCCCCTCGCTGACCAAACCGGTCTCCTGGGAAGGGGTGAAAAAAAAGGCGATTCCCGCTGTGGGAACAAGCAAAATCGCGGCCGCGATGGCAAATACCGATCTTTTTTCCGGAATTATATCCAGCGGGGAATGTTTCAGCAGGGTAAAAACCGGCGTAATATAGGCGATAGTCAAAGAAAAGGTATAAAGCAGAAGGGGAATACATTCCGGCCGGAACCCATAGGCGGGAAAAATAGCGATAGTTATACAAAAACTCACGAAGGGAAGAAAAAGCAATCCGTCTATGCTTTCCAGCTTGATAAAAAAAGACCTGAGTAACGGCAAAATAATCAAAAAAACAACAAGCCCTTCGAGAATTCTCAATTCTCCCATGGTCCCTCCGAAAAAATGATCGCCGCCCCCCTAAACTAATCCAAAAATCATCGAAAATTGCGGGATCCGTTTCAAAATCCAGGCCCAACAGGACCGTTATCTTGAAAAACAAGCCTTACTTGTCCCGATGTCTTAACTTTATGATATACTGCAAAGCGGTTTTATGCTATAAGGTTCGCGGTAAACCGAACAGGTCCTTGCGTTATAAGTCCATAGTATTATAAAATGAAGAAAGGAATGGTTTTAAAAGTGCGGCCCTCCGGTCCATCAGATATTGAAAACCTTAAGGCTATAGATTTTTTGTGAGGAATAACCATGGCTCTTGCGCAGGAATTGGTTGTTGATGAATTAAAAGTAAAAAAAGCCGTTCAATCGGGAATGCCTCTTACCATAACTACTTTTACCCTGCCCCATGAGATAGAGATGTATATTGAACAGGTAATCACGGTTTTTCTTAAGCAGGTGGCTCAGGACAAGTTAAAAGACTATTTGGTTTATTGTGTGCAGGAATTGGCGGGAAATGCTAAAAAAGCCAATACCAAACGGGTCTATTTTATGGAACGGGGGCTGGATCTCACCAATAAAGAGGATTATAAAGCGGGGATGGCAACTTTTAAAGAAGACACCCTCTCCAATATAGCCTATTATCTGCACCTCCAAAAAACAAAAGGGCTCTATATTAAGTTAATTTTACAGATCAAAGGGAATGTCATCTATGTGGAGGTACGGAATAATGTGGCGGTAACCAAAACCGAACTTATCCGGATCCACGATAAACTGGCCCGTTCCCGGCAATACAATAACCTGGAAGAGGCCCTATCCCAGGTATTGGACGATTCTGAAGGGGCGGGACTGGGCCTGGTGATTCTGGTACTCATGCTCAAAAAAATGGGCCTGGATGAGGACTGTTTTGATATTCTGGGAACCGAAAAAGAGACCATCGCCCGGATTGTCATTCCCCTGGATCAGACCAGGACAGAAAATCTGACCCTTCTTTCTGCCACGATTGTCAATAATGTCAATTCCCTTCCCAAATTTCCGGAAAATATTATTCAAGTACAAAAAATGATCGGCGATCCCAAGGCGGAAATGGCCGATATCGCCCAGCGGATCTCCATGGACCCGGCCTTAACGGCGGATCTGTTAAAAATCGTCAATTCCGCCCAGTATATGCTGCTGAAAAAAGTGGATAGTATTTCCGATGCGGTAAAAATGGTGGGTATGCGGGGGATAAAAAACCTCCTCTATTCCTATGGAACCCTCAAAGTCCTGGGAGACGAGACGGCGGAAAAAAAACAACTATGGGAACACTCCTTCAAAACCGCTTTTTATGCCTACAATCTGATAAAAAATTTTCATAAGAATAAAAAGCTGGTGGATGACGCCTATGTGGGGGGAATACTCCATGATATGGGGAAAATCATCTTTGCCCATGTCCATCCGGAACTCCTTGAAAAAATAAAAGAGTTCTGTACGGAAAAAAACCTGCCCGCCTCCACCTTTGAGGATCTGGCCGCCGGAATGAACCATGCGGAAATTGGGGCCCTTATCGCGGAAAAATGGAATTTCCCCGAATCCCTGGTTAACGCCATACGGTTCCACCACGATCCCTCCGCGGCTCCGGCAAATGATAAGGATTTAGTAGCAACCGTTTATTTGGCCAATATGTTTTGTGAATACGAAAACAGTAATGTTACCTTTGATCAATTTGAGCCATCCGTGCTAAATATGTTTGGCCTTACCTCAAAAAAACGAATCGACAATCTTTTGGAACACTTCTCCCAGGGCTTCAAACGGGAAAACCTGTAGGCGGCGGGGAAACTTCTTGTTTTTTCATTGCTTATCCTTTTGTAACTTTAATAAGACATCTGATTGTTCAACAAGACAATCCCGTAATAAACCGTCAAGTTGATTGTATATATTCAACAGCCTTTCCAGTCTAATATCGGGCGGCGTGTCTGTAAACATTTCACCTTTTCCTGTTCTAATCCAATCTTCATTGACATTGAACTGTTTGGAAATAATAAAGATAATCCGGTCATTGACTTTCTTCTTTCCAATTTCAATATCACCGTAAAAACTTTTACTTACAAATATCCGTTTTGAAAATTCAACCTGTGATATTCCCAACCGGGTTCTAATCTCTTTAATCCGTTCATATACGGTTTTCATATGATTATATAGGTTTCCACTATTCAAGATAATAATTGGATAGAATATAAACAAGTCCACTCCCTTCACCTATTCTCTGTTTAGTCCCCAAAAAATTGAGATTTGCCGCTAAAAAGGGGTAAATCCGGTAAAAAGCGGTCAAATTGCCGGAAAGAGGTTCTGGGGACATCGTATCGGCTAAAACAATTTGACCCTTTTTGGTTGAACGAATATCAGTTTCTAAACAGAGAATTGCCAAGAGGCTTGACAGTTTTCTAGGCGGGTGATATTCTCCCTCTATGAGGGTATATAAGGAATACCGGCCATTACAATTTTTGAACGGTTTTGATTTTTCTTTATACAGAGCCTTTCCCAAAACGCGGTTGGTTTCGGGAAAGGCTTTGGAAAAAACAGTCAAAAGCCCGTTTTTTCTCTAAATCTAAGGTTGTTTTCCCAAAACCTGAAGTTTTGGGAAAGCCTCTATAAATAGACCGGAACAAAGGGTAAAGGGGTAGTTATGAAAAATAAAGATACACAGGTCATAGATTTAACCCATAACTTTGAAAACCTGAAAGATGAAAATAAAGAGAAGTTGTTAATAATAGGGCAGAAACTCTTGAGTATTAAGAGTTTAGTAAGGAATGAAAAGCCAATAAAGATGAATAAGGATATAAGGTTTGAGAACGAATGAAATTTTAATCTCAAAGTTCAGCCATGAACTTTGTAAGCTTGTAATTAAAGTTTCATATGGGACTTTAAAATATGTCGGCGGCGACATTAAAACCGCAAAGGGGTTTTTATGAATAAGAAATTTTTGATTGGTTTGGTTTTGGTTGTTTTGTCTGGTTTTATAATGCTTGGTTGTGATAACGGAACAACTGGTGATTCTAAGAAAGGTTTGCGTTTAACTAGTTTTATTACGCTGAACGAGGAAAACAGTGAGGCCGGGAAATGGATTCCAAAGAATTCTTTTGGAGTAAATGAAATTTTTGAAGTGGCCGTAAAAGGGTCCGCTCCGGAAGGCACTGTTATAAAACTTATCCTCTCCGCCAAACGTTCCGGATCAGTCATCGCCGAATTAGAAAACTTAAATGTCTCAGGAGAGTTTACACAATTCTGGGGTGCTTTTAACCTTCCTGCTGGTAATGATACGCTTGAAATATATGCAGTTGACGCTCAAGGTAATCAAAGCAATACCTTATCTACGCCGATTACTGTAAAGTAAAAGATCTATGCCTCATACCAACAAAGGGTGTATTTCTATGGGTCATGTTTAGCGCTCTGCGACGGGGAGAATTATTTGAATACTCAAACTTCAATTCTTACATTACATGATGATTTTTCGCCAGCTTTTTCCCGTCCGCGGAACGATAGGGGTTTCGGCGGTATCTAAGGTAGGCCTGATAGGCGGCGCTGCTTTCATAATAAGCGTCCAGGCCCTTAAAAGACGAGGACTCATCACAACGGTAGAGTTCCATCAGGATGGGGAATAGGGGCGAGGCCATGATTTTTTCGGTCCTGACCAGGGGCAGCCTGGGCAGGGCGGCGGGGAGCATGTGGTTTTTGACCAGATACACCGTATCCCCGATCAGGGCCGGGTCAAATTCAAGGCGCTTCAGAAATTTTTGGGCAACCCTGGCCCCCAGTTCGGCGTGTCCGTCAAAACGGCGGCTTCCCGATGCCGCCGAAAGGGGTTTGCCCGTATCGTGGAAAAGGAGGCCCAGGGACAGGCGGAGATCATAGGCCCTTCCCCCGCGGGCAGTTGGCTTTCGGTACCGGAAGGTCTCCATCGTATGTTTCCACACATTACCTTCGGGATGAAATTCCTTGGAATGGTCCACATCGTCCAGGATACTGAATTCCGGCCAAAATTCGCCGATAAATCCGCAGCCCTTGAGCAGTTCCATCCCCAATTCCGGCCGGGGAGACAGGAGGAGCCCGGTGAGCAGTATCCGCTGGCTTTCGGTTCCCGGGACCAAACCGCGGGGCAGATCCTGAATAACCGGGATGATTTCCGCAAGGCAGCGCCCCTCCTCCATGCCGTAGCGGGCTAAAATCAAAGCCCCCTCCATGGCGGCCCGGTAACGATCCGTTCCCGGCCGGGGCGTCATCCACCGGAGCTTTTCCCCGGGGAACGCCCTTTTTGCCGGCCCCTCCCGAAGCAGGCGGATGATAGGGTACACCCCGCAGGGATCCCGGAAACGCCGGGTACTCCAGTCCTGGTTAAGGGATAACAGGGTAAACGCCGAATCAAAGGCGGAGAGCCGGGCTTCTTCAAAGTCCAGACACCGGAAATACCAGCTCCGGCCCCCGGCTTCCAAGGCCCCATCGGCCAGGTCCACCCCGGGAAAACGGAGACGATCAAAAAACCGGGCCAGGACCGTAATATCCGCGTCGGTCTCTACCCAGGTAAAGGGCAGCGGGGCAAGTCCCAGGTATTGGTCTATGGCGCTGAAACCCCGGAGACTGACCTGGTACCCCGACGACACCAAGGTTTCATAAACCTCCTGACCGCCTTCGGCGGTTTCGTCCTGCCGGGCTTCGGGATTATCGCGGTGATGGTCCATGGATAACATCCCCTCATGGCTTTTTGGCGGTTTTTGGAGGGACGGCTTTTTTCCCGGCCCTTTCCCTGCCGGCGGATTCCGATTCACCGCCGCCTTCCGATAAAAGTTCAATAAGCCGTTCCAGTTTATAGCCGGATTCCTTTTCAGCCCGGTCAATTTGGTCCGTCAATTTTGCAATTCCCTCCAGGCGGGTAAGCCACCGGGGATTCGCCGTTTCCGGCGCCTTACGAACGGTTTTTTGATCTTTTCCCGCCGGGGCGGCTTTTCTTTTGGCCGCCTTGGGATTGGGGCGCCGTACCGCTTCCAGGGCGGCCTCCCCCTCCAGGGCCAGGAACAGGGACCCGTAGAACAGGACCTCCGCAAAGGCTTCCTTGTTGAACCAAACAGTATCCTCAAAAAGATTCACGCCCAGGAGCCTTCTGAAATCCTCGGTATTATAATTTGCCAGAATCAGAGACGCCCCAAGGGGCGGAACCTGATAGGGGCTTATATCTTCCGGGCTGGTCCGGGAGAGGACCAGCCGCATAAGTTCAATAACCCGGTAAACCTCATCCCTGGGGATCTCCAGCGTACTAAAACTATCCCCCAGTTTACGGTACAACTGCCAATGATCTCCCAGGGCGGCGGCATCCGCTCCGGCGGCCCCTTCGCCAATAATAGAACGAAGCAGGGCCAGTACCCCGTAGGCCCCGGCAAAGACGGCAATGTAGGGTTTGGACAGGACCTTTTCCCTGATCTTTTTCAGGAACCGGACCGTATCCTTTCCCAACCCCGCTATACCGGCGCTTCCGGCCACCAGGGTCCAGCGGTCACAGCAGGCGGCGAATTCCTCCCAAATTTTCTCCGGCTCAACAGGAGGATGATCCCGGCCGGTAAGGAAGGGATCATAACGGCCGTTGGCGCCGTTTATATATTCCCTGGCGGCCAGGATAAAGTCCATGACCGGTTTTTCCAGGGCTTCCTTATCCCAGGATTTCTCTTTAAATATCGCCATAAAGGGCCGGTACAACTCTCCCAGGAACAGATCCTGGATGGCCGCCTGCAAATCCGGTACGCCCCGGCCGGATAGTTCATGGTTAAGCCGCGCCCACCGGCCGTTGATGTCGATAACTTCGTGGATATCGAGAAAAACCTGGGCTTCGTACCCGTTGAGCGAGACAAAAAGGCCCCGTTCACCTATATCTTTGGAGGATCGGATGTACCACAGGCCGGTATGTTGTTCCCGGAGCAGGGTAAAATACCGCCCGTCGCCGTGGAGGGAAAGGGCTTCGCTCAGCGTATCCTGCCGGAAACTTCCGTCCTCCTGGGGTATGGCCGGGGAACTTTGGCGGATCCATCCCGAGGCGGCGTAATACGAATTGTTATACAGTACCAGGGACCGGTCATCCCAATCCCGGTTGGAATAGGCGAACACGTTTTCATTCACCCCCCCGTCGGCGATGAAAAAGTCATAAAGCCTAAAGGCAGCGCTTCCGGAAAAAACCGCCCGTTTTTTCATCAGAGGAAAGATATCCCGTTCATGCCGGGCCACGAGGTAGGGATCCGGTACTTCATTCCGGTAGGAACGGCGGTATTCCATGCCGTATTTTTCTTCAAACCCCTCAATTTGACCGTGGCCGAACATGGGCAGCCCCGGCATAGTCACCAGGAGGGTACAGATGCCAAAGTACTTGTCACCCTTACCAAATTGAGCCACCGCGGTTTCCTCGTCGGGATTGTTCATAAAATTGACGAAACGCTTGAGAATCTCCGGCTCGAACTCCAGGGTGTTTTTGATGGTGGCCCGGTATTTGGCGTTTTCTTCATTCTTGAGCATGTTCATAAAAGCGGAATTGTAGACCCGGTGCATCCCCAGGGTGCGGACAAAGTAACCTTCCATCATCCAAAAGGCCTCCGCCAGGAGCAGGGTGTTGGGAGCTTCTTCGGCACAGCGATCCACCACCTCCCGCCAGAACTCGTTGGGGATCCGCCGGTTAAACTCCTCCCCGGAGACGGCGTATTCCGACCGGCTGGCGATATCCCCGCCGTGGCCGGGTTCGGGGTACCAGAGGCGCTGAATGTGGCGTTTGGCCAGGGTCATGGCCGCATCAAAACGGACGATAGAAAACTGCCTGCAAACCCCCACAATGGTGCGGATCACCGCCTCCCTTGCCTCGGGGTTGAGGAAGTCGATCTGGGCGGTATCATTCCAGGGCATGGAGGTCCCGTCGTTGCCATGGTAGATATACCGGACATCCCCGGTGTTAAAATCCACCCGTTTAAAAACAACCGCCGCGTCACTGCGGTTGTAGTAGTGATCCTCGATATACACCCCCACCCCGTCCCGGTTAGAGAGATTGCCGCCGTTAAACGTATAGGTGGGGAAGGGAGGATACCGGAGCTGGAGGAACCGGTCAGGATGCTCCATGATCCACCGGGAATCGATCCCCGTGTGGTTGGGGACCATGTCGGAGCCCAGCCGTATCCCCCGCCGGGCGCAGCGTTCCCGAAGGTTGGCCAGGCTTTCCCAGCCCCCCAATTCCCCGGCAATATCATAGTCATAGAGGCTGTAGGCGCTGGCCGCCGCCTCGGGGTTGCCGGTCCACTGCTTCACTGTCTTGGAAGCGTTACTCCGCTCCCAAAGGCCGATGAGCCAAAGCCCGGTAAAACCCCGGCAGGCAAGCTCATCCAGTTCCTCATCAGGGATCTGGTCCAGCCTTTTTATGGGCCGGTCATACTTTTTGGAGATCTGGTAGAGCCACACCAGGGTGCTTTTTGCCATAAGCACCGTCCGGGGCATCCAGTCCTGATCCGGGCTAAACCGCTCATATTCATTATCCAGGGCGCCGTAGGTGTACACCTGGGTCGGTCCGGGTCCAAAAAACGAGGGCTTCTCCTCCTCCTTGATAACATCCAGGCTGGTGAGAAGCCGGGCCATGTATTTCCCCAGGAGGAGTCCCCACTTCTTCCGCATAAACTCAAGCTGTCCGGCTAAAGAATCCGGAGACGCCAGGGCGGGAGACCGGAGGAGGTCCCAAAGGGAAAGACCGTCGGGGCCAAAGGGGGGTAATTCCGCAAAATGGGTCCGGAGTTCGGCGATTGCCTGGATATAAACCGTCTTTTCCGCCAAGTCCTGATCGTTAAAGAGGAATTTAAAGGGATTAAAGGCGGGATTGAGGTTTGCCAGGGCCAGAAGCAAAAGCTCCTCCACCGATAAGGACCGGCAGCTTTCCCCCGCTTCGGTTCCGTCCAGGTAGGTCTCTACCGTGGCCGTTTCCGCGTATACGGCCTGGGGGGGGAATTGCCCGGAAAAAAACCGCAGCAGCGCGGCGGATTTTTCCGGTCCCAGGGTGTTTTCCAGCCTGGTCAGGGCCGTATCAAAGGCGTCGGGCTGGACCTGCTGGCGGTACAGGGCGGCCATGTAGTGAAGGATCTCGTCAATAAGCCCCATGGCGTTGAGCTGCCCTGCCTTGATGACCCGTTCCGGATGGACCGCGGGATCAATCTTGGCGTTAAAACGCCGGGTCAAATCCCGAACCTGGCGAAAATCGGCCAGGATCACGTTTCCCCGGAGGGAAAACAAGGTATGTTCCAGGGCGTATTCCTTCCGAACCTCCCGGCGGATATGAAATTCCATTATTGCCCGGCGTTTGCCGGCCCGCGGCCCCGGATCGGGAGAGATCCCCCCGGCGATCCGGGGAGATTCGAATAAAGAAAGTTTTATAGGCAATTTTGTCATGGCGATTCCTTACTTTTTTTTCGTAATTTCGGCATAACCGAACCAAGCCTTTGAACAGCGTTTATCAGGTCCTTGTCCTGGGAGAGTTCCGAAATCAACGCCGGAAGCCGGTAGGTCCAATTGAAGTCATTGGCCGTTCCCGGTACATTGATCCGCTCCGAGCCGGAGTCCGGGGCGTACCATTTAGGAGAGAGGTGAAGCAGATCCTGGATCTGGAACACCCGGAACCGGGAGACCGCCGCTGCCGCGTTGTGGAGGAGGATCTTGGCCGTTCCCGGATTATATATCCTGGGCAGGGAAGGCTCCCCGATAAACCCACAAAAGTGATCCTGGTCCACTTCCCGGTCCCACCATTCCCGGACCGTGGAACTATCATGGACCGCAAGGGTACACACGCTCAGTTCGGGGTACTCCTCAAAGGGAATATAGGGCTGGTCTCCGGCGTTCCAGTCCCGGAACCACCGGACCACCCGGAGCCCCAGAATTTTAAGTTTGGTCAGCACCTTGGGCACACAATCGGGAACCGCCCCCAGGTCTTCGGCGCAGGGCAGCATGGACGAAGAGGCGATAAGTACCTTTAAAAGTTTTTCCCCCTGTTTCTCCCAGATCTTCTCCGAATCGGCCCGGTTCTTTTCCAGCAATTCATCCAGGCCGCACCGTTCCTCCCCGGAAAGGGACGCATAGGCCCGGGAATTCCGGTAAAACCACACCGGCGCAAAGCGGCCCTTTTCGTACTCCAAAAAAATCCGGTTATGCCATGCCCAAAACAGGTAGTTCCGGGCCGCGGGATGGATGTCCAGGGCTTCAATATCCTTTTCCCCCCGGATCCGGTCCTTAAAAAGCCACAGTTCCTCCTGCCCGATCCGGTCCAGGGCCTGAGAAAACACCCGCTCCGCCTCCGGGGCAACGGCGCCGGGATCCCGGATTTCCTCCCGCAGGGCGTTCCAGACCTCGCCCGAGGGGATGTGGGGCTGGGAAATCCAGCGGATCCGGGACTTATCAAAACCCAGGCCGGTAAGATCCTGGAGGTTTACCGGAACAGCGGGGATGAACCTCCCCAGGATGGAGGAGTT
The DNA here is from genome assembly GCA_031283755.1 of Spirochaetaceae bacterium. Taxonomy (GTDB): domain Bacteria; phylum Spirochaetota; class Spirochaetia; order Treponematales; family Breznakiellaceae; genus JAIRMO01. The sequence goes on along the minus strand of JAITBE010000104.1, from coordinate 1,759 downwards.
ATCCTCCCGGGAGGAAGCCCAGATCCGGAAAAAGCCCAGTACGTGATCAATGCGGTAGGCCTGATAATACTTTTCCGCGGTCTTGAGCCGCCCCCGCCACCAGGCATAGTCGTCCTTAGCCTGGGCCTCCCAATCGTAGATGGGGAAGCCCCAGTTCTGCCCATTCGGGCTGTACATATCCGGGGGGGCGCCGGCGGAAAGGTCCCGGCGGAAATATTCGGGGTGGGCCCAGACATCACAGGAATCTTCGTTCATAAGGATGGGAAGATCCCCTTCCAGGAGAATTCCGGCTTCGGCCAGGGCCACCGCCGCCCGGCTGAATTGGGTGTCCAGGGCTTCCTGAACCCAGGCCCAGAAAAGATGATCTTCCCGGAATTGTTTATCCCCCCAAAGGGCCTCGATATCCTTCGCCGTTACGGTACGGTGGGATTCCCATTCCTTCCAGCTTTTTTCGTTGTTTTTTTCTTTCAAGCGCCGGTATACGGCGTATTCCTTAACCCAGGGGTTTTTTTCGATCCATTTTCCCAGGGAGCCCTGGGGAGCCGCCCGGTCCCCAATCTCCGCTTTGTGGGCGGCATATATCTTTCTGAGGAGATCCATCTTTGCCCGGAGGATCTCCCCATAGGGAAACCGCTCTTTTTGACCAAATCGTCTGCCGATGTCTTCAAGATCGCCGGAATATGACGCCGCTTCCGGCAGGTCTCCGATCTTTAGATATAGGGGATGCAGAGCAAAGGCCGTCAGAGCGCTGTAGGGGGAGCTCTCATACCCTGTATCGTTTACCGGCAAAAGCTGGATCAGAGCCACCCCCGATTGAACGCACCATTGGGCAAATTCCACCAGGTCGGGAAATTCCCCCACTCCCAACGTCCGCTCCCCCCGAAGGGCTCCCACCGGAACGACCGTTCCGATTAATCGATTTCCTTGGGTATCAGCCATATAGTCCTCCCCACTTATCCGCAATATGATAATTATAGTACGAATCGGGAAATAAACAAGGACCTGGCGTTTTGTCTTTAACGGCGGAATTCCCGCAGGGACGGGGAAATTCCCCGGCGAGGGCTAGACGATCGTGGCTTTTATCTACGCACGCTTTGGCGTGGCATTTTTTGTATCACGTCGTGCGTCCTTGCCGGGGAATTTCCCGTCCCTGCGGCATTAGCGGAAAAGGCAAAAGGCCGGGAGCGAGGGGGGAAGAAGGCTGATGATTGGGGGGGTGGTACCCGGCGATAGCCGGTGTTGATGGCGTTGCGAGGGGGGAAGAAGGCTGATGATTGGGGAGGTGGTATCCGGCGATCGCCGGTGTTGATGGCGTTGCGGGGGGGGTCTCATTGAAACCGAGAGGTGTTCCCGGCGAGGGCTAGACGATCGTGGCCGGAATCTACGCACGCTTTGGCGTGGCATTTTTTGTATCACGTCGTGCGCCCTTGCCGGGGAATTTCCCCGTCCCTGCGGCATTAGCGGAAAAGGCAAAAGGCTTTAAGATGGGGGAAGAAGGCTGATGATTGGGGAGGTGGTACCCGGCGATAGCCGGTGTTGATGGCGTTGCGAGGGGGGTCTCATTGAAACCGAGAGGTGTTCCCGGCGAGGGGCTAGACGATCGTGGCTTTTATCTACGCACGCTTTGGCGTGGCATTTTTTGTATCACGTCGTGCGCCCTTGCCGGGGAATTTCCCGTCCCTGCGGTCTATGCCGTTTCTTGTTTACGCAGGTATTCTTCGACCAGCCGGTTATAGGTATCGCGCAGTTCCACATGGAC
>JAITBE010000233.1 GCA_031283755.1 Spirochaetaceae bacterium | reverse complement strand
CCGGGGGCGAATTGTTCCGGGGCAAGCCCTTTTTTGCGGGCCTCGTCGCAGAGCAGGTACATCCACAAGGCCCGGTGTTCCAAAAGTTCCCGGATCGCCCGGATGAGGGGCATCTTTATCTTAGGTTCATTGACCATGGTATCCATCCTTTTCCCCCAAAACAGCTCTTATATTCGAGACAAGCCTAAACCAACCGGTTTGGAACCGCCTTATTTGAATTAGTAAACCATGATAAACTGAGTCAGAAACTATCCTGATTTTTTATTATACGGGAGAAAAAATTCCAAGGAAGACCTTGAGAGATTTCTAAAATGTAATTGATTCAAGAATTCTTCAAATTGAGCCTTATTATTATGTATTTCAAGGGTAATGGATTGGGGATAAAGTGCCAAACAAACAAGAAAATAAGAAAAATACTCGTTAAAATAAGCCTGAACATATGGCTCCGGGCTGGGGCCGCCGCTTTCGTTATATTCAAGGTGAAAAGGTTTCAGAACCGAAAACCAATAGAGGAGTACCGCAGCCTGCCGATCTATGTATGGGTTTTCTGACGGAATCTTAAACCCAAAATCAGCCCCGTCTATGACGATTTGTTCAAGGTGTTTTTGCTGGTCTTTGTCAATTTTACCGCTTAAATCATGTATCTTGGCAACAATACGGCGAAACCCATAGATGTCTCTGGAATAACGGGTAAGCACCGATAATAATGCCGGATAATCTATCAAAGGATGGCCTTTATTGAATGATGGATCATTCGTTACAAAGCTGTCATAGACAAGATTGGACATATCTTTAATTTTGTTTACGACATCAACCCTGTTTCTGCGAATAAATTCACCGTTTTTAAAGGTATATTGCCTTGTTTTATCATGTTCATAAACGGCATCCTGAAAAAGCGCAAAATAACAGTCCATCGGATCGGGAAACAAGGTGTTGAATGAAGCCATTATTACCGTTTACCCCTTTAGTGATTTGAGTATTTCCTTCGTAAGGGTGTCCGCATATTCATCTAACGAATCATTCCTTTGTATACAGGGAGAAGATACGGCAGGGTTTGGATTGCTCTTTGTGTGTTCGTAAATATCCGACGGAAAAAGACTTTCATTATTCAAGTCGGCCTTGAGATCATTAAAATAGGTCTGCATTACTTACCATCGCTTTAATAAGCATTAAGCATTTCCGCTTACCAGGAGGTGATTTATAAGCGGGTGTTTTGTAAGAAGGACAAAAAAGACGCCCGGCATTTATAGACCTCAAACAGCTAAAAGCGCTGTTTTTCCCTCCCAATTTTCTGGTTCACCTTTTCCTTTTATAATAAAAATATCATGTTTTATTCTTTTTAACAAGCTAAAAAGCGGACGGAAATGGACAAAAATGGATAAAAGTCGATAAAAGCACCTCAAAGGCCCCCTGAATACCAAGAGCGGCCCGGCAAGAGGAAGCGGGAGGGGGGAAAGCCGCTGCTTGGATTAAGGTAACAGGCCGCCCCCCAACATATCCTTTAGGCGTCTTTTCGTTTTGGAATCTTTAAACTGAGAATAACTGTGTTCAAGAAATAAAAGTGTCAAGAAATTAAAGTTGACAGATTTAAGCTGCCGGTTTATCATACATAGTTAAGCTGACAGGTGCGCCGGTTCCATAATCATGGTCCTGGGGCATGGACCAGCTTTAAATGTCTGAGCTTATTTCGAGAATCCAAGGCCGTTGTTTCAAAAATTTATTTTGAAACAGTTTCATCTATATTTTTATGGAGGCAGAAATGATCGAAGGAAGTGCTGATACGAAGATCACCGGGAAGCTCCGGTACGGGATGGTCGGCGGCGGTCAGGGAGCTTTTATCGGCGATGTGCATCGTAAATCCATCGCGTTGGACGGGCTTGCGGAAATCGCGGCGGGCTGTTTCTCCCGTTCCCCGGAAAACACCCTGGCCACGGGGAAAAATCTGGGGATTGCCCCGGATCGGCTTTATTCAACCTACGAGGAAATGGCCGAACAGGAAGCCAAACGGCCCGACAAGATCGATTTTGTGGTAATCGTTACCCCCAATGTCAGCCATTATCCCGCGGCAAAGGCATTCCTCAGCCGGGACATCCCGGTGGTATGCGATAAACCCCTCACCATTGAGGCTTCGGAGGCCCGGGAACTGGCGGATTTGGCCAAACAAAAGGGGCTCCTCTTTATGGTAACCTATACCTATACGGGGAACGCCACGGCAAAACATGCCCGGGAACTGATAAAAAAAGGTGAAATCGGGGAGATCAAATTTATCAACGCCGAATATCCCCAGGAATGGCTCCTTGCCCCGGCGGAAAAGCAGGGGAGTAAGCAGGCCGAATGGCGGACGGACCCGGCTCGGGCGGGTAAATCCAACAGCGTCGGGGACTTGGGCTCCCATGTGGAGAACATGATCTCCTATGTTACCGGGCTGCGGATCAAGTCCCTTTTGGCACGGCTCGACAAGATAGGTCCCGGCCGGGTCCTGGATGACAACGCCTCGGTCATGGTAGAGTACGAGGGGGGCGCCAAGGGTCTTATCTGGACCAGTCAGATCGCCGCGGGTTACGACAATGCCTTCCGTTTGCGGATCTTTGGGACCAAGGGCGCCATTCAGTGGAACGAGGAGCAGTCCAATTACCTGGAGATTTTCCGTTTTGGTCAGCCCAATGCGGTGTTGTCCCGGGGTAAGGATCCCTTTTATCCCCATGCCCAGTCCTTCTCCCGGATTCCTTCGGGACATCCCGAGGGTTATTTTGAGGCTTTGGCGAATATCTACAAAACCTATATCGGCGCCTTGAATAAGAAAAAGGCCGGAGAATCCTTAAGTCCCGAGGACCTGGATTTCCCGGATGCCGCCATGGGTGTGGATGGGGTCAAATTTATCGGTAAATGCGTAGAAAGTTCCCAGAAGGGATCTGTTTGGGTTGATTTTTAAGGAGGTTGGATATGGCACGACCGGTTACTATTTTTACAGGCCAATGGGCGGATCTGCCCTTTGATGTACTATGCGGAAAGATCAAGTCCTTTGGTTACGACGGGGTGGAGATCGCCTGTTGGGGGGATCACCTGGATCTTAAAAAAGCGGCGACCGATCCCGCATACGCGGCGGCCCGTAAGGCGATCCTCGCCAAACACGGGCTTAAAACCTGGGCTATTGGGACTCACCTGGTGGGCCAGTGTGTAGGCGACCTCTGGGACCCCCGCCTGGACGGGTTTGCCCCCAGCCAATACGCGGGACAGCCGGAGAAGATCCGGGAATGGGCTGTCCAGGATATGAAGTACGCCGCGGCCGCCGCCAAAAACATGGGGGTTTCGGTGGTAACGGGCTTTATGGGCAGCCCCGTATGGAAGTACTGGTATTCCTTCCCCCAGACCAGCGAAAAGATGATTGACGACGCCTTTAAGGAGATCGTCGCCCTGTGGACCCCCATTTTTGACGAATTCGACAAAAACGGCGTCAAGTTTGCCCTGGAAGTGCATCCCACGGAGATCGCCTACGATTATTACACCGCGGAACGGCTGCTCAAAGAGTTTAACTACCGGCCCACCCTGGGTTTCAACTTCGATCCCTCCCACCTGATTTGGCAGGGGGTAATCCCCCATATCTTCCTCCGGGATTTCGCCAAATACATCTACCATGTCCACATGAAGGACGCGGCGGTAACCCTGGACGGCAAGGCGGGGATCCTCGGCTCCCATATTACCTTCGGCGACACCCGGCGGGGCTGGAATTTCCGTTCCCTGGGCCACGGGGATGTGGATTTTGAAAACATCATCCGGGAGCTCAACGTGATGAACTATCAGGGGCCCCTCTCGGTGGAATGGGAAGATTCCGGGATGGAACGGGAGTACGGCGCTAAAGAAGCCTGCGAATTTGTACGGAGGGTGGATTTCGCGCCCTCCAACGTAGCCTTTGACGATGCGCTAAAGAAGGATTAAATGGCGGATTTTGCGGCCGGGCCGGCGTCCGGTTCTCCTGACGAGGGCCTTTCCGGGGAGATACTTCACGTTGAACACATCACCAAGGAATTCTCCGGGGTAAAAGTCCTGGATGATGTTTCCTTTGGCATACGCCGGGGCGAGATCATGGGGCTTATCGGGGAGAACGGCGCCGGCAAGTCGACGCTGATCAAGATCATCAGCGGGATTTATCAGTCCACGTCGGGAATTTTGCGGCTGAACAGTAAACCGGTGGATATTCCCGATTATATTACCGCCAAATCCTTAGGGATCGCCATTGTTCCCCAGGAATTTAACCTGATCAATACCCTGGCGGTGTATGAAAACATCTTTTTGGGAAATGAAATCAGGCGGCCGCCGGGCCTTTTGGACAAGCCCGCGATGCGGGAACTGGCGGCGAAACAGTTGGAAGAACTCAAGATGCCCGTGGGGGTAAATCAGCTTGTCAGTAAACTGAGCGTGGCGGAAAAGCAGATGGTGGAGATTTCCAAGGCCCTGATGCTCAAAGCCCGGTTTCTCATTATGGACGAGCCCACCACCACCCTTACGGGGCATGAGGTGGATACCCTCTTTTCCCTGATGCGGGACCTTAAGGCCCAGGGGGTTACCATCATCTTTGTCTCCCACAAGTTGAACGAGATCAAGACGATCTGCGACCGGGTGACGGTGCTGCGGGACGGCAAACTTATCAGCGTGGATACCATAAGCGAGGTGGATGAAGAGGACATTGCCCGGAAGATGATAGGCCGCACGGATTTCAGGCAGATATTCCCGCCGAAAAAACCCAAATCCGCGGAGGAGGTGCTCCTGGAAGGGGAGGGCATCACCATCAAGGGCCTGCTCCACAACATCAGCTTTTCCCTGCGGAAAGGGGAGATCCTGGGTTTCGCGGGCCTGGTGGGGGCCGGCCGTACCGAGCTGGCGGAGGCTGTCATGGGCCTGCGGGGAAAACACGCCGGGACCCTGCGGATCGGCGGCAAGACCCTGCAGATCCATTCCCCGGCGGACGCCGTGTCCCACAGCTTGGGTTACCTCAGCGAGGACCGGCAGGGCAAGGGCATTGTCCAGGGCTTTAATCTGCCCCAGAACATCACCCTTATCTCTTTAAAAAAGTACCTGCGGGGACCCCTTATCGATAAGCCGGCGGAGTCGGCTAAAACCGCCGGATATGTAAAAACCTTTAAAATCGCGGCGGCTTCCCAGCGGATGCGGCTGCGGTATTTAAGCGGCGGCAACCAGCAAAAAGTGTACCTTTCCCGCTGGCTGGACACGGATCCTGCCATTCTTATTCTGGACGAACCCACCCGGGGGATAGATGTAAACGCCAAACAGGAGATCTACGAATTTATTCATCAGCTTGCGGAGAAGGGTATTTCCTGTATTGTGATCTCTTCGGAACTGGAGGAGGTCATCGGCCTTTGCAGCCGGGTTTATGTGATGAAAGAAGGGATGATCACCGGGTGCCTTGAGGGGAACCATATCAATGAGGAAGAAATCATGTTTCATGCCACGGGCATCAGAGGAAGCGGCGTTTCCGGCGGGGCCGCGATTTCCGGGAGTAAATTATGAGCGAACAACAGGGGCTTAAATCAGACAAGGCGGCTGCCGCGGTCAGGGGATACGTTACCCATTTTAAGTGGAGTGAACATTCTACCGGATTGGCGTTTATCCTGCTCTTTATCCTTGCCGCCATTGTAGGGTGGCCCAACTTTTTGCAGATACGGAATTTGACCAATATCTTGCGGCAGCAATCCTATACCGGGATTATTGCCCTGGGTATGACCCTGGTGATTATTTCCGGGGGCATTGATCTTTCGGTGGGTTCCATGATGGCCTTTGTGGGGGGGGTAACCATTTATCTGCTCAATACCTTCCCCGGCGATTCCCTTTTGGGGGTAATCGCGGCTTTTCTTTTCGGCCTGATCTTTGGAACCTTTACCGGCTTTGTAAACGGTCTTATGGTTACCCGGGGACGGATAGCCCCCTTTATCGCTACCCTGGGAACCATGTCCATATTCCGATCCCTGATCCAGTATTTTTCCGGCGCCGCGAATATTGTTTCAAAAAACACGATCTATCCCCTGGTCGGTTCCGGCGTCTTTTTGGGAATTCCGGTTCCGGTATGGGTTTTTTTGATCCTGGCGATTTCGCTTCATGTGGTCCTCAACAACACCCGGTTTGGCCGGTATGTCTGCGCCGTGGGGGCCAATGAACAGGTTGCCCGGTATTCGGCGATCAACGTCCGGTTCATAAAGCTTATTCCCTATGCCATTACCGGCTTTACCGTGGGGGTTACCGCCCTGCTCTGGTCCACCCGGATCAACTGCATCCAATCCAGCGGGGACGGTACGGGCTATGAACTTGAGGCTATCGCCGCGGTGGTAATCGGCGGGACATCCATGTCCGGGGGCAAGGGTTCTATTATCGGTACGGTGATGGGGGCGGTTATGCTGGGGATGATAAACAATATGCTCGTTTTGGGCGGTGTGTCGTCATTCCTGCAGCAGGCCGCCCGCGGCTTGGTGATCATTGCGGCTGTATTGCTGCAATATAATAGCAATAATAAATGATTTTATGGAGGGAAAGATGAAAAAATTACTAGTTGTACTTCTTGTTGCGCTTTGTGCGTGCGGCATGGTTTTTGCCCGGGGCGGGGCCCAGAGCGGGGGCAGCGGCGTGGTGAAGATCGGCGTCGCGGTTCCCACCGCGGATCACGGCTGGACCGGCGGTGTCGGCTGGTGGGCGGATTATAAGGTCAAGGAGATCTCCTCCCAGTATGCGGGCAAGGTCGAATTCCGGGTGGTCCATTCGGCCAATCCCACGGCGCAGGTTGCGGACGTGGAAAACCTGGTAACCTGGGGCATGAATTACCTGGTGATCCTTCCCCACGAATCAGCCCCCCTGTCCCCCATCGTCCGGCAGGTCCACGATCAGGGTATACGGTGCATCGTGGTTGACCGCGGTCTTGAGCCGGGCAATTTTGGATACGTCTACATCGCGGGGGATAACCCCGGCATGGGACGGGAAAGCGGCAAATGGCTCGCGGCCCAAATGAAAAGGGAAGGGCTTACCAACTATGTGGCCCAGGGCGGGCTTCCCATTCTTATTGACACCCAGCGGATGGAAGGATTCTTTGGCGAAATGGATAAGGAATCCTCCCTGGTGAACCTGGAAGGAAAGGACAAATACCAATTTGCCAACTTCTCTCCCCAGGATTCCCTAAAGCTGATGGAAACCCATCTGCAGATGTATCCCAGGATCGACGCGGTCTTCTGCCAGGATGATGACGCCATGATCGGCGCCCTCCAGGCGATTAAGGAATCCGGCCGGAAGGATATCAAGATCGTGATGGGCGGCGCGGGGTCAAAGGCGGTATACGAGATGATCAAGGCCGGGGATCCCCTGGTCCGGGCCACCACCCTGTACCACCCCTCGATGATCGCCGACGCGATCCAATACGCGGTGGATGTGGCGACGGGCGCCAAGAGCGACTCCTTCCATAACGCCAGCCAGCCCCTGACGGTGGTGATCCCCTCCGCGCTGATCGATAAGTCCAACGTGGATCAGTATTACAAAGCTGATTCGACCTTCTAGGCTGATAAAGTCCCCCTAGGCGGGAACGGAAAGAGGGGATCGGCCCGGTTGGGCGATCCCCTCTTTTTTTAAGCGCGCTTTGTTTTGCCCGGCCGGGACCGTACCTACTGGGGCAGACTGATGGTGTAGACCTTGAGACCTTGTTTTGCCACCGCCTCATCCACCATGGCTTTGGAGATCTTCCCCCGCTGCCGGGCGTGGGGAGGGGCGTCGCCGATGAGGATCAAAAGCCTGGTGTCCCCTTCCCAGGGGAATTTAACCGCCCCTTCATAGAGGGCTTCGTAGATGGCCTCGGGGATGTCCCTGCCGCCGCTGACGGTAATAGCGTTTAAGCTCCGCTGGAAAACGGTAAAATCCCGGGTAAAGGGGACCGTCCGGTTGAGGTATTCATCAAAATAATCCTTATAGAGGACCATACCGATGCGGAAATCCCGGTATTTGGAAATCGTTTGTTCCAGCATGGGGATGAGCCCCTTCCTGACCGGATCGATGTCGTCCCGCATACTGCTGGTGGTATCAAGACACAAAACCAGATCCAGGGACCTTCCTTGTTCCTTATCCAAAACAGCCTTGATTTTATCCACCAGATCTTCATGTCCCGTGGACCAGACCAGTTCCCCGTTACCTTCGGCGGCGATTTTGGTAAAGGCATCCACCGTATCCTTCATGTAGTTTCCTTCCGGGGGGCCCTCCAGGGGTTTTTGGGTTACCTCCAGAATATAGGGGTTGTCTTTAAACCGGCCCCGGTAGTCGGCAAAGGGCAGCGAAAAGGCCCGGATGTTAAAATAAGTCCCGTTTACCACATATACCTCCCCGTGCCGGGAGCTTTCTGAGCCGAAATTGAGGATATAGGGGATATAAATATGAAAGGCCTCCCCTAACTCAGGGTGATTTTCAGGGCTTGAGTCGATAAGAGACCAGAGCTGTTGGTCCCTGCTTATGGGCCGGCCGTTCAGGACCCGGACTTCGTCGCCGTTTACGGGGTTCCAGTCCGGGTCGCGGTAGGCAAAATTATCCTCCCGCAGGGCGGGATCCCGGGTCGATTCCGTAAGCAGCACCGAAGATACATCCGGTTTTTTCCGGATAAAAAGGTGAAATCCCCCGTCAACCCGCTGTTCAATCCGTAGGTCCTCAAGCCCGATGGACAGGTCTTGGCCGTAGGCCGGAGAAATCCATAGGATCAGGACGCCGATAAACAGGTAAAACTTCTTCAAATAAAAAACAATACGCATTTAATAAAAAAAATTCCTTGCGCTATCGCTCTTCTCTGACAAGAACTTCCAAAAAGCCCGCGGTACCCAACTGTTCCGCCAGGGAAGGTATCTCTTCGGCCCTAATGCCCGATAAAACTACCCGGTAAAATTCCCCGTACCGTTCGTAAGCGGGGATAAGCCCCAGGTTTTTCAGTTTCTCAAAGGCATCCAGGGCATACCGGGCCCCCTTATAGGAACCCACCTGGAGACGGTAACGTTTGCCGGTCCCTGTGGGGGGAAGACTCGGGATAATCTTTGCCGTTAGGGGGATGATCGGCGGGAGACTGGCATAGCCCCCTGGGGCCTGTGGGGCGTTTTGCCCGGAATTGCCTGCCTCGATGGCCGGAACTGAAACCGCCGGAAGCTGAGGTTCCGGGGCCGGTAACGGCGATGGGGCCTGGGGAATAGGAGCCGGAGCCGGTGAAACCAGGGGGGGGGCGGAAGTTTCCACCGGCATTGTGGAAAGGGATACCTGGGCCTCCAGTATCACCGGGGCGGTTCCCGTGGAAATCATATCCAACTGTTCCGCCGCGGCCCGGGAAATATCCAAAATACGGGTCGCTACATAGGGTCCCCGATCGTTTACCCGTACTATTACCTGCTTATTGTTGTGGGTATTGGTCACTCTAAGCAGGGTTCCGATGGGAAGGGTTGGATGCGCGGCAGTCAGTTGAGAAGGATCAAAAATTTCCCCGGAGGCGGTGGGCCGTCCCGCAAATTCCTCGCCGTACCAGGAAGCGATCCCTTCCTGCCGGAAAAGCCCGTAGTCTGAACCTTGTTGGTTTTGCCCGCTTACCAATAAAACCGGTGATAAAAATATCACCAATAAAGGGATAATTCTTTTCATAACTTAAATATCGGTTGGATGGATTCGGCAATTTAGCCTATTCACCAAATACCGGGGATCTGTCCGGAAGCCGGGATCCCGAATAGATCCTCGTTAAACCGGACTTTTTGAATAAAAAACCTTGTGCTTTTATCGAGGTGCTATATAAATAATATAGAGAGACTTTTTATGTCAGCTTTTGAAAAAACCTCCGGAGGGAGGACATAGATAAGGGGGTTTCAAAATCCGATGATCCCGGCGGGGCATGGTTTTGAAACCCCCCTTTAGGTTAAAAACTAAAGGCCGGTTAAAAAATCCAACCAGGTTTTAACCCGGCGATTTAGTAATGATGAGATAAATGAGGGTAATATGAGTTCTTGATTTGGATGGAAAGTGGTAAAATGAAAAAGATCTATTTTTTAATGTTGAACCGGTTTCACCCTGTGGCTTTTTTTGAAACCGGCTTTGGAAAAAGCGGCTTAAACCCCGCTTTTTTTTCTGGGTTTAAGACGGCTGTTTCAAAATGGCAAGTTTTAAAACGGTCGTTGATGGTCATTGTTTTTTTTATGGTGATGCCTTTTATGATGGGCGCCCAAACCGCCCCCGCCGGAGAAGAGGCCGCGCTTGTGGACGTGGCAATAATGCCCTTCCGGGGACCGGATGATCCGGCAAATACCATCCGGCTCCACGACGCGGTGATAACGGCGGTGAGGGCCCTGGGCCCTTACCGGACCCAACCGGTATCGGAAACCCAATATCCGCAGATCCGTGACCTGCCCCCCGACGTTCCTCCGGACCCGGAATATCTGGGAAATTCGGCCTATGTCCTGACCGGGGAGTTTTACCTTGATAACGAGAATTTACAGCATTTTCAGCTTTGGTTGTGGGATTCCGCCGCCGGAAGCTTGGTGTATACCGACGAGATGATGAGCGAAAATTACCAAGAGGCCGTAGGGTATATGTATCCGCTGGTGTGCTGGATTTTCTCTCGGATTTCCCGGGAGGAGTATGTACCTGTTTCAGAGGCGGCCCCCGTTGTAGAGGAAGCCCCCGTTGTAGAGGAGGCCCCTGTTGTAGAGGAAGCTCCCGTTGTGAAGGAGGCCCCCGTTGTGAAGGAAGATGCGGCGAAGAAAGAGGCGCCTGTCTTTATAGGATGGTTTTATCTGGGGGTCCGGGGAGGCGCGGCCTTCAACAACTATTCCATCCCCCAGGTGTCGGGGGGGTATGAAGCCAGCCAGAGCCAGAATTTTGGATACGAAGTCGCCATTCTGGAGGAGTTCAGGATTCTACCGTTTTTGAGCATCCAGGCGGAAGTGATATTTGCCCCGGATTCCATCAGGGCCTCAAAAGTGATCAGCTCCGGGGGGTCAAACGTCCGGGTCACGGATGTTTTTAAGTCCCACTCCTTAAGTTTTCCGCTCTTGATAAAGCTGCCCCTGGGGATAGGGACCCTTGATAACTCCCTCTTTGGGGGCGCCTATCTTACGCTGCCCCTGGGAAAAACAACGGTACAGTCCGGTGAACCCGGGGGCGTTGAGGCTTCCTATGCCTTTGTGCCCAGCCTGCCCATGGGGTTTCTTTTCGGATTTGATATAAGCATACCCCTTGGGCCCGGATTAATCCTCTTTGATCTGCGTTACAGCAGGGACTTTGGTATAACCATAGTGCAGAGCCCGGATGAACTTCCCTATATCCGGAACCGGGTATCCTTATCTTTGGGTTATAAATTCCTCTTATGGAAACGGAGATAATAATATTGCTCTGCCGGGGGCTTCAAAATCCGGTGTTTTGAAGCCCCCTTATATTTGAAAAGCCCTCTGAATAAGGTATTCCCAAAACTTCGTTTTTTGGGAATACTGTCTTATAGCGAGCGGAAAAAGTGGATTTTTGCCCGCTTTTCTAAAACCTTTTTTAAACCAACCGGATTTTGGAAAAGGTTCTATAATAAACATGAGGAGCTTAAAATGAAAAAGATCTTTTTTGTTTTTTTGGGATTTGTATGCGTCTTGGTATTGATAAACTGCAAATCATCCCCTTCGACCCAATCTTTGAAGATTAAAGATGAAAATATCCCTGAATGGATCAATGATTTTCCCCCGGAAAGCGTATTATGGGGAATCGGTTCATCCAAATCTTCTATTGATTCCCTGGCCATGGAAACCGCGGAGCTGCGGGCCCGGCAGGATGTTTCCCGGCAGTTGACCGTCATAACCGACGGGTTGATCGAAACCTTTGCCCAGGAAGCGGGTTCCACGGACACCCAGGCGGCTCTGGAGTATAAACAATCCGTCGCCCGGGGCCTGACCAGCGCCAATCTGGTCGGCGCGATTCCCGTTAAACGCTGGAAAGCCCCCGACGGAACTTGGTGGTACCAGATTCAGATAGACAAATCCGCCGCGGCCAAAGTTGCCGCCGGTATTGTCGAAAACGAAGCCTCCCTGTATGCCCAATTTAAGGCCCAAAACGCGCTTCAAAAGATGGACGACCTGTTGGAAAAAAAGCAATCGGCCCCCATTATTATAACCGATACCAACGCGGCCCCCTAAGGAGCCGTCCGGGCGGGGCCTATCCCGGCTTCACCAGGGTTGTTCGGAAACCCCGGTTTCCGAACAACTTCCGCTCAAATACCGCAAATTCGCGTCCGGAAAATTGCAGGGCCGGTGAGGCAGCCCAGGGGGCCGCCGAACAAGTCCGGTGATTTAGGGGTTTTCATTTTCCTTTATCCGCTGGATCTCGTCCCGAATGGCCGCGGCCTGTTCAAATTCTAACCGTTTGGCGTGTTCCAGCATCTCGTTGTTCAGGGCGGCGATAAGCTGTTTCTTTTGGGCGGGGATAAGGATATTGTAGGACTTTTTCAGCACTTCGATGGAGGTAGCGGCGGCGTCCTTTTCCTCCGAGGCATGACGGGTAAGGATGTCGGCGATGGCCTTGGTAACCGTGGCGGGGGTGATACCGTGGGCCTGGTTATAGGCTGTCTGGGCCTTCCGCCGCCGTTCGGTTTCGGCGATGGCCGCGATCATGGCGTCGCTTTTCCGGTCGGCGTACATGATCACCTTTCCCGCGGCGTTCCGGGCGGCCCGGCCGATGATCTGGACCAGGCTCGTGAGGGAACGCAAGAAGCCGATTTTGTCCGCGTCGAGGATCGCGATAAAGGAAACCTCCGGCAGGTCTATTCCCTCCCGCAGCAGGTTGATCCCCACGAGAATATCGAATTTTCCCTGGCGGAGCTGGGTCAGGATCTCCACCCGCTCAATGGTTTCCACCTCGCTGTGGATATACCGGACCTTGAGGCCCAGCCCGGAAAGGTAATCCGTCAGGTCCTCGGCCATTTTTTTGGTCAGGGTGAGGATCAGGGATCGTTCCCCGGCCTGGATTCGTTTTTGCACCTCCCCATAGATATCCTCCATCTGGCCTTCGCTGGGACGGACCTCTATTTCCGGGTCCAGAAGTCCTGTGGGGCGGATCAACTGCTGCACCACCTGTTTTGACTGGTCCAATTCGGATTTTCCCGGGGTAGCGGAAACAAAAATGGTTTTGTCCAGGCGTTCCGCAAATTCGTCGTACCGCAGGGGCCGGTTGTCCAAAGCGCAGGGGAGCCGGAAGCCGTAATCCACCAGACTCTGCTTACGGCTCCGGTCCCCGGCGAACATGGCCCCGATCTGGGGCAGGGTAACGTGGCTTTCGTCGATAAAGGTCAGGTGCGTCCTGGGTAAATAGTCGATGAGGGTATCCGGGGCCTCCCCTGGTTTGCGGCCCGCCAGGGGGGCGGAGTAATTTTCAATGCCCGGACAGTAGCCCATTTCAGTGAGCATCTCAATATCGTATTCCACCCGGGTTTTCAGCCGTTCCGCTTCTATCATTTTACCGGAATTTTTAAGGTATTCGTACCGCTCCGCCAGTTCCTCCTTGATGGCCCCCAGGGCGTTTTGGACCATGTCGGCGGGCATCACAAATTGTTTGGCGGGGTAGATCATGGCCCGGTCAAGATCCTCAAGGACTTCCCCGGAGACCGGATTGAACCGGCGGATCCGCTCCACCCGGTCCCAATCCAGGTCCACCCGGTAGGCTTCTTCCAGATAGGCGGGAAATATTTCCAGGGTATCCCCCCGGCGGCGGAAACGGCCCCGTTCCAGGACCGCGTCGTTCCGTTCGTACTGAAGCTCCACAAAACGGCGGGAGAGGGCGTCCACGTCAACGGTTTCTCCCCGGGAAAAGGTGGCGGTCATCTTTTTGTACACCTCCGGGGTTGCCAAACCGTAGATACAGGATACGGTGGCTACGATGATCACGTCCTGCCGTTCCATAAGGCTCCGGGTTGCCGAGAGCCGCAGCCGTTCAATTTCATCGTTGATGGACGCGTCTTTTTCGATATACAGGTCCCGGCTGGCCACATAGGCCTCGGGCTGGTAATAGTCGTAGTAGGAAACAAAGTATTCCACGGCGTTATTGGGGAAAAAGCCCTTGAATTCCCGGAAAAGTTGGGCCGCCAGGGTTTTGTTATGGCTCACGATGAGGGTGGGCATCTGCACCGCCTCGATGATCTTGGCCATGGTAAAGGTCTTTCCCGACCCCGTAACCCCCTGGAGGGTCTGGTATTGATAATTTTTACCGGCGATACCCCCGGCCAGGGCCGCGATGGCATCCCCCTGATCCCCCGCGGGCTTAAAGGGGGAGACTACTTCAAACCGACGCATGGAGGTATTATGGATAATAGCCCCTGGATTGGCAAGGG
>JAITBE010000132.1 GCA_031283755.1 Spirochaetaceae bacterium | reverse complement strand
ATAAAGATGCCCCTCATCCGGGCGATCCGGGAACTTTTGGAACACCGGGCCTTGTGGATGTACCTGCTCTGCGACGAGGCCCGCAAAAAAGGGCTTGCCCCGGAACAATTCGCCCCCGGGGCCATCCGCCGCTGCGGACTCTACCAGGGGAAGGAGCATGTGCAAAAAGGGGGATCCTCCAGTTTGAAAAGCCTGAAAAAACGGCTCTTTTCCCTTCCTGCGCGGATGGTCTTTGAGATGAAGATCCGCCGCTGTACCGATGATAATCTGGATATTGATTTTTATTATTGCCCCCTGGTCGCGTCCTGGCAGAAACAGGGGTGTTCCGGCGAGGAGATCGCCCGGCTCTGTGATTTTGCCATGGAAGGCGACCGGGGTATCGCGGAAAGTTTCGGCTGTGAACTGGAACTCCGCAAGACCATCGCCCAGGGCCAGGGGCTCTGCGAGATCCGGTTTAAGCGGAAACAGGGCTGAGGGAGCCGTGACAAGTTTATCAAGCTTTACCCTGCGGACAAACGCCCAGGATGAATGGCTTAACATTACCGGGGAGGTCCAGCGTATCGTGGCGGCTTCCAAGATAAAGGAAGGGATCTGCGTGGTTTTTGTTCCCCACACCACCGCGGCGCTTACGGTCAACGAAAACGCCGATCCCGACGTGCCCCGGGACGTGCTTTTGGCCCTGGACCGGATCTCCCCGGACCGCAGGGAATTCCGCCACACCGAAGGCAACTCCGCGGCCCATACCAAGACCAGCCTGATCGGGCCCTCGATTACCCTCATCGTGTCGGAGGGCCGGCTCCTCCTTGGCGTTTGGCAGGGTGTATGGTTTAATGAATACGACGGTCCCCGGACGCGGAAGGTCCATGTGCGGGTGCTGGGGGAGTAAAATTCCATGAAAAACCACGGTTTTGTTTTATTGCTGGCGGCGGCGCTGATCCTTGCCGCCTGTGCCAAAGGCGCCGGCGCTTCCGGCTATGCTCCCGCGGCCTACGCCGGAGCGGCTGCCTCAAAAGCAGCGGATTCCAACGGCGGTTCCCCGGAGCGGCAAACAGCCGGCCTGGCGGCGGATTCCGGGGAAATCCCCGGGGAGACGGTCCCCCTGACCAGGAAACTCGTGAGGAACGCCGGCATAAACCTGCGGGTTCAGGACCCGGAGGCGGCGGACGGGCCCCTTGAGGCGGCGATGGAAAAATACGGCGCCTATGCCTCCTCAAAGCGGATCTTCGAAAATTCCCGGCATTATACCATCCGGGTGCCCTCGGCTTCCTTTGAGCCGTTTTTTGCCGAATTATCCGGCATGGGAAAGGTCCTTCAACAGAGCGAAAGCGCCGAGGATGTAACGATCCGGTTTTATGATCTTGAAGGGCGGCTTGCCACCAAACGGGAACTGCTCAAAACCTTTCAGAATTACCTGGAAAAGGCCAAGGATGTAGATGAAATTATGACCGTGGAACAGCGGATCGCCGAACTCCAGCAGGAGATTGACTGGACCGGGACGGAGCTGCGTTCCCTGGCGGATCTGGTGGATTACTCCACAATAGAGCTGACACTGGCCGGACCCGCGGCCTCTGCCGCCGGGCCGGATCTGGGGGACCGGCTGGGGAATCTCCTCGGCAATTTTGGGAATTTTGTTTCCACGGCGCTCCTGGTCCTTCTGGGGGTCATTGTCTATGGTATCCCCAGCATCCTCATCCTGGCGGTACTCTTCTGGCTCCTCCTGGGGCGGGTGGGCCTGCTCAAAAGACTCTGGGCCCTCACGGCGGGACGGGAAATACACAAAACAGGTAAAATTCATCATAATGAGGAGGCTCCCCATGAATAAGGAAGAATCCCCCAGGGATAATCCGGCGGAAATCCCCGGCAGGATAAGGGAACTGCGGGAGATCATGGAGATCAGCGCCATGGATCTGGCCGCGGATATCAATATTCCCTATGAAACCTATGTTAAGTATGAATCCGGTGAAGCGGATATTCCTATCAGCGCCCTCTACAAGATATCCCGCAGCCTCGGCACGGACGCCACGGTACTCCTTACCGGGGAGGATCCCAAGATAGATACCGCCAGCGTATGCCGCAAGGGGAAGGGCGTTACGGTGGAACGGTTTCCCGGTTATGAATACGCGAGCCTGGCTTACAACTTTAAAAACCGGGACATAGAGCCCCTGCTGGTTCACCTGGACCCCAAAAAAGAAGCCGCTCCCCTGGTAACCCATTCTGGTCAGGAATTCAACTATGTGGTTGAAGGGACCATGAACATAACCGTAGGAAAAAAAGAATACACCCTCAGCGCGGGGGATTCCATTTTTTTTGACGCGGCGCTGCCCCACGGCCAAAGCGCGGCGGACGGCCCCGCCCAATTCATCACCATTATACAGGAAGAGCATTACCGTCATGAATGAAATCCTATCACGATACTGCCCCCGGACGGAATTTGCGGGTTACGAAGATTTTTTTGAAAATTACCGCTGCCGTGTTCCCGAAAATTTTAACTTCGCCTATGATGTGGTTGACGAATGGGCGCGGCTCCAGCCGGACAAGCCCGCCCTGGTCTGGACCAATGATTCCGGCATAATGAAAACCTACACCTTTGGGGACATAAAGGGTCAAAGCGACCGGGCGGCCAACGCCCTGCGCTCCCTCGGCATAGAAAAGGGCGACGTGGTGATGCTGATCCTCAAACAGCGCCCGGAGGTCTGGGTCCTGATGACCGCCCTGGCGAAGATCGGCGCGGTTTGTATTCCCGGTACTTTTCAGCTTACCCAAAAGGACCTGGTATACCGCTGTAACAGGGCGGAGGTAAAACTCCTCGTTACGGTGGACGACGGGGAGCTTCTGGACAATATCCGGGGCGCCCTGCCCCACTGCGGGAGGCTTAAAACAGCCGCGGTGGTGGGAGATACGGTTCCTCCCGGTTTTATCGATATGCGGGGGGCCATAGCCGGGGCGGAGGAGCGGTTTACCCGGCCAATGGGCGCCGGAGCGGTCCAAACCCGGGACCCCATGCTCATCTACTTTTCCTCGGGTACCACGGGAATGCCAAAAATGGTCCTCCACAACTACAGTCTGCCCCTGGGGCATATTGTAACCGCGAAGTATTGGCAGTGCGTTGAGGACGGCGCGGTCCACCTTACCCAAAGCGATTCGGGCTGGGCCAAATTCGCCTGGGGGAAAATCTACGGCCAGTGGATCTGCGGCGCGATCATCGGCGTGTATGACACCGAAAAATTCACCCCCCAGGGTATGCTGGCGGCCCTTGACCGGCTCCGGCCCCGGACCTTTTGCGCTCCGGCGACGATCTTCCGCTTTCTTATCAAGGAGGACCTTTCGGGGCATGATTTTAGTTATATCAAACATACCTCGGTGGCCGGGGAACCCTTAAGCCCCGAGGTGTATCACCGGTTCAAGGAGATGACCGGCCTTGAGATCCGGGAAGGTTTCGGCCAGTCCGAAACATCGGTCCTGGCGGCGGCCTTTATGTGGCTCACGGTCAAGCCCGGCTCCATGGGGAAACCGGCGCCCCTCTTTGGCCTTAAGCTCCTGGACGAGGAGGGGGCAGCCTGTGACGACGGGATCACCGGCGTTATCAGCGCGGCGAATACCGGTACCGATTCCCCCTCATTGGAGGCCCCCCCGAAGATCCCCGGCCTTTTCTGCGGTTACCGGAAGGATGAGGAAATCACCCGCGAGGCATGGCAAAACGGGGTATACCGGACCGGAGATATGGCCTGGCGCGACAGCGACGGCTATTACTGGTTTGTGGGCAGGAACGACGATGTTATCAAATGTTCGGGGTACCGGATAGGCCCCTTTGAGGTGGAAAGCGCCCTGATGGAACATCCTTCGGTGCTGGAGTGCGCGGTAACCGCCGCGCCGGATCCTTTGCGGGGCCAGATAGTCAAGGCCACGGTGGTCCTGGCCCGGGGATTTGAGCCCTCGGAGGCCCTGGTTCATGAACTGCAAAACCACGTCAAGCGGGTTACCGCCCCGTACAAGTACCCCCGGATTGTGGAATTTGTCTGCGAATTACCCAAAACCGTGAGCGGCAAGATCCAGCGGAACCTCATACGGAAACAGGACTGGGATGGGCCTCCCCGCCCTGAGGGGGGAGGTATCGTGTAAGCGTTACCTTGTTACGAGGTTCGTTAAAATCATGAAGCTTGTTTTTTCCTCCCCAACTCGGGTAAGCCAAGACTGGATAATAGAGTCGCAATCATACAAACACCGGCGGCTGTAAAAAAGACGCTTATGTTGGTACCGGCTATTGGTCCGACAACATAGGTGGGTATTATAACCGCGCCTAAAACCTGAAGTGTACCAACAACCCCTCCGGCGGTACCGGCATAAGCAGGACCAATCTCCGGTAGTTGAACGGGTATGGACATCAGGATGGGTATAAGCCCTCCCATGGCAATACCGGTTATACCGAGCGCCAGTGCCAGGAGAAAACCTTGAGGCGCCTGCCATCCAAAGGCGGCTCCGGCAGCGGAAATAATAACCAAACTGTATATCACCGGTTTATTACGTCCAATGCGGCCCATTATTACCGGAACAAATAAGCACCCCAAAAGATTTCCTATGGTAACGGCTGTTCCGTACATACCCGCCGAGACCGCGCCAATGCCTCTTTCCGCAAG
>JAITBE010000121.1 GCA_031283755.1 Spirochaetaceae bacterium | reverse complement strand
TTTTTGCGGAAATTTTGTACAACTGAAAATTTTAAGAATTTTGACCAATTTCGGCTATTTTGGGCCAAATTTTCCATAAAATTCATGATTTTTTATATAATTTATGGCTGAATAGTTACAAGCCAAGAGAAAAAGAAACATCATTTACCGCGATAAGCTTTGTTCTGTTTATCAGCCCTCCCACATGGAAAGTCCGGGTCACATGCTGGACGTCAAGCAGCTTGGTTTCGCCGTTCATGGCCGTCCCTCCTTTGTGGTTTTCTCTTCCGAAACACGATGACAGGCCGTCCGATGGCCGCCGCCGAGATCTCTCATCCCGGGGATTTGGGTTCCGCAAATATCAATAGCCCGGGGACAGCGGGGGTGAAAACGGCAGCCTTGAGGAGGATTTGCCAGATTTGGCGGGGAACCTTTAAGGGCGTTTTTGACCGACTTGTCTCCGATGACCGGAAGGGAATCGATGAGATGGCTGGTATACGGGTGACTTGGCCGCCGGAATATGATCTCCGTCGGAGCTTCCTCTACGATGCGCCCGGCGTACATAATGGCCACCCGGTCCGCCACATTGGCATGAACCGCCATATCATGGGTCACCAGAAGCACTGTATTCCGGGACGCCCCTTGTATTTCCTTGAGGAGCTGAAGCACCCCCCGCTGTACCACCACATCCAGCGCGGTAGTCGGTTCATCGGCGATGATGAGGCTTGGGTTGAATACCGTCGCCAGGGCTATAGCCACCCGCTGGCGCATACCGCCGGATAGTTCGTGGGGATAGGAATTGAGCACGTCCGGCGGCAGGCCCAGGAGCTTCACATGTTCCTTTATCCGGGAAAGGAATTCCCCGCGGTTCCTGATTCCTTCATGCGTAGTGATAATATCCTCAAAGGTTTTGATTACTTTCCGCACCGGATTGAGGACGCTCATGGAACCCTGCATGACATAGGAGATTTCTTTCCACCTTACATTTTTTTGCAGTTCTTCGCCTGATACCTTGAGGATGTCTACTTTTCCGGACTTGAACTGGTATTCCACGGATCCTCCATGGACTTTGAGGGGAGGCTTAACCGTCCCCGAAATCACCTTTATGAGGGTCGTCTTGCCGCAGCTTGATTCTCCGGCTACCCCGTATATTTCATTGGGCCTGAGTTCCAGAGACACGTCATCGACAGCCCTGACCGTTCTGGAGATGCCGTACATTTCGGTTTTATAATAGGCTTTAAGACCCTGTACCTGTAAAAGGGACATATTAACCTCCCATCCGGCGTAGCCGGGTACGGGGATCGATATACTCGTTCACACTAGAAAAGAGGAGATAAAGACCCAGGAACAGAATTATGGAGATTACAATTGGAGCCGCCAGCCACCACCATACCCCCGCTATCAGGGCCTGATGTGAGTTGGCCCAATAGATGGTGGAACCGATAGTGGGAGTAGTGATGCTGGTAAGCCCAAGCACCCCAAGAGTCACCTCCATGCCTATGGACCAGATCATGTTGTTGATGGTAGTGGCAAACACTACAGGAAGTACAAAAGGCAGATGTTCCGTCATGGTTATCCGAAACGCTTTGGAACCGGAATACACCGCAGTCCTGGTAAAGGATCGTTCCTTTAAGCTTAAAACCTGTGCGCGAATAAGCCGGGCATCCCATGACCAGCCGAATATTCCCAGAAATACTCCAAGGATGGTAATATTCATATTCTCCCGAAGGAGGAAGCTGAGGAGGATCAGTATGGGCAACACGGGCATGACAACGAAACTATCGTTGACCGACATGAGCAGCTTGTCAATTACCCCTCCACGGTAACCAGCGGTAAGCCCCACGATCACCGCGATGACCCGGGACACCAAGGCGGTCACGATTCCCAGGTACAGAGAGTTCCGCACCGCGTAGGCCATCCAGAAGAGGATATCCTGTCCCCTGGTGTTGGTTCCAAAAGGATGCCGCGGCGAAGGGGGCAGGTCCATTCCCACCTGAAAGGTCTTGCCCATATCATAGGGAGAAAACCAGGAGAGGAGCATCAACAGCAGTATAAGTATCAGAAACACAAAGGCTGCCCGGAAGCGGCCGTCAAAACGCAAGAGGTCCCGCAGTATCTTGATCATCATTTACTCCTTACTGAATCCGCACCCGCGGATCAAAGAGGGGATATACCAGATCCAGGACAAGGGAAGCGGTTGCGATACCGATTATCGAGAAAATGGAAATACCCAGAATCAAGGTATAATCGGTGAGGAGTATGGCCTGATACGCCAGAAGTCCAAGACCCGGATACGTAAAAATTACCTCCAGAATAAGGGCGCCGTTGAAGATCATCCCCAAACTCAGGGCAAGGCCAGTTACCTGGGGCAACAGGGCGTTGCGGATCACATAGCCAAAGAGGATTTTCCTTTCCTTTAGTCCCGCAGTTTCGGCATAGGCTACATAATCCTCGCTGATAATATTGGAGGTGAGGGCTTTCATGCCGACAAACCATGCTCCTATTCCCCCCAACACCAGGCTGAGGGCCGGTAAAACGGAATGGTATAAAACCGTAAAAACGAATTGCCATGACCAATTTGGCCTCATCCCCATAGGGTAAGCGCCGCGTATAGGGAAAACAGGCCAGACATAGGCGAAGAGCATAATCAAAAGCAGGGCCAGAATATAATAGGGAATAGGCCGGACTGTCTGGCTTAACACGTCAACGGTATTAAGGATGCGGCTTTTTGGATAGTAACTCGAAAGTCCTCCCAGGAGATTCCCCAAAATCCAGGATATGATCGTGGCGGTAAGCAGCAGTCCGAGAGTCCAGGGCATGGAATTTTTTATCAGGTCGGTTACCGGCGTTGGGAAAGAAGAGAGTGAACGCCCAAGGTCTCCCCTAAACAAACGTCCCCAAAATTCCAGATACTGCTGAAAACCGGAACCTTCAAGCCCGTAAAGGGCCGTGAGGGACGCTTTAAAATCGTCCAGCGTTTCCTGGGTATACTGACCGCTACTTGACATCATGCGGTTAATCTGGCCCTGAACAGGGTCGGTGGGCGAAAGACGGGGGATGACAAAGGTAACGGTAACCCCCACAAACACTACTATGATGTACTGTCCGATGCGCGGCAACACATACCCTAATAAAAACCTCTTCATCTCGCTGTCCTTTAGGCGGAAAAACAAACCGCACGGATTTTACCGGCCATGCGGTTTGCATGATCTGTGGTTACTATTATTTTCCGGTAGGTTTCAACTTCAGATACATATACCGTGAATTGGCCCAGTTTGGAACCGGATCGGTGTACGGATTGTTGATGTCCGGGTAACCTGTCCAGTAATATTCATCCATAACGGTAAAAACGTTGTATGAACAAATGGGGATCTCGAACATATCATCCAGCGCCACTTTCAGCCATTGCTGTCCAAGTTCGGCGCTCTTTTGAATATCGTCCATACTGACCTGATTCATCCGTTCGACAATTTTGTCCGTAGCGGGGCTCTTCCAGCGACCTGTATTTCTTCCGGCCTGTTCCTGACCAATCGATACATACTGATTGGAGTGGAAATAGGGGAGGAAGTAAGACAGATCGGGATGGCCGCCCCAGGTTTCAATGTTCCAC
>JAITBE010000088.1 GCA_031283755.1 Spirochaetaceae bacterium | reverse complement strand
AAATTTCCCGCGTTCAACATCACGGCGGATTATGAAGGTTCAGTCTTTTTCAACAACGCTGAAAACCGCCGGGTCCGGATCACCGTAACCAATTCACTTTCCATGCGTCAGCAGCAATGGGCAAGGATCACCCTCTATACGCCGCCGGATGTCTGTATTCCCGGCGGAAGAAGCATAATCCTGCCGCTGAATAACCTTTGGGGATCAAAGGCCGAGGTGGAATTCACTATTGACACATCGGTATGCCGGGAGGCGAAACTTGAAATCATCGTCGATGTTTCATTAGAGGGGAGACATTCGTCGGGGCAGATGAAACTCACCCTGATGAAAGACAAGGCTTCAGGCTCTCCGGCCTGATAAGGCAGGGGTGTGGAAGGACAAAGCAGCCGCGGCGCCCGGCGTCAAGCCGCGCAAGGGATTGGAGGGGCGCGGAGCGTTCTTTGCGCCCGGCGCAAAGAATGGAGCGAAGCGGAACCCCGAAAAGCCCGGTCCGGCCGCGGCAAACCTTCGGCGAGGGCGCGGTTCGACTGGAGCCCCCGGTCCTTGTGTCCGGCCTGCCTCCTCAGATCGGCAGTGGCCGGGCGCTCGGTTGTGTCGGCGCGGTTAGGTATTTTGGAAACCCGGGATTTCTTGCCCAAAGGCCGTTTATGCCGCTTTTTATGACCTCTGACCAGGTATGGTATGAGATCCCGGCGCTCCGTGTAGATCCCCAATAGATTGATTGGAAGGCCTGGTCCATACCCCGTCGAACCTTCGGTTCGCGCTTGCTCCTGGGTTCTTCATTCATCGTTTGTTTTAAGTCCGAAATCCATGGAAAGTCTGCCGGCAACGTTCTCCGGGGTCCAGCCGTCATGGATCAGATGGTATTCCACATAGGCTTTGACAGGGGGGTGGATAGACTCCTTCACGCGGCTGCGGCGGGATCGGTCTCAGGCCCGTCTTTGGGCTCTGTAAAGAAAAAATAACCGCAAGAAAAAGAATAATCACAAAAAAGAAGGAAATAACCGCGGGAAGAAAAATAACTACAAAAAAGAAGGAAATAACCATGAACAATACGAACCACCCGAACAAGCGTAAGTTTCGAATGAAGGTCCGTGATGGTCGGTATGATTTTGGTTGTTTATCGGTGTTTCCGGTTCTATCAGTGTAGTAGCGTCTTGATTGTTCTAAACAACCGATGTAATTAAAGAATTTTAATTATAAATCATGCTAATAACACAAATAGAAGCATGAATTTCAAATGAAAATTTCGAGTGGTTCGTGTGGTTTACGGCCCATCCCGCCAGGCCTGGGAAATTCCCCTGCCTTAAATTATCCCGGGTTTATGCCCCGCGTCAACGGCGGCCGTGATGAGTTCCGGAAAACCGGTTTTCCTTGAAATCAAGGAATGGAAGGACAGGACCCCGGCGGTGTCCGGCGAAACAGCTTCCAGGCCGGATACTTCCGCCAGGACCCCGGCGGCGGCTTCCGGAGTTTGGGGCTGCTGCTTTTCCTCAAGGTGGCGGAACAGCGCGGCGGCGCAGCCGAGGGAAATGAAGGCCGGTGAAACCCCCTGTTCCCGGCAGCAACGGAGGGCGCCGATAAGCCGGTCCCGGGGGCCGAGCTTGCGGGTTGTATCCGCGCCTATCCGGGCGCAGGTATCCCCCAGGGCCCGGTTGGAAAAACGGCGGAGCAGATCCCGGACGTGCCAGAGGAGGTCCGGAAGGGGGGCGTTGAATTTTGCCGAAAGGGCAAGGGCGCTTTCCTGCATAGCGTTCTGGACGATACAGCGTATGTCCCCCCGCCGGACAGCCTGGTACAGGTACTCGTCCCCCCGGAGCATCCCCAGGTAAGATGCGGCCGCGTGCCCCATGTTATGTATAAAGAGTTTGCGCTGAATGTAAAAATCAAACTGACTGAAAGGGCACATCCCCTCAATGCGCGGGATTTCCCCCTTAAAGGCATCCTTGTCCACGGGCAAAAAACCGTATGTTTCGGTACAGACCCGCAGAGGGTTCCCGTCCTGCATCTCCTGAGTCTGAATGGGAACCATGCGCCCGATGGAAGCCTCTACAAGGCCTATGTGCTTGTCAAAAAAAACTTTTTCGTGTTCATTCAGATTTTCTTTGATGAGCCCTTCCAGCAGCTTATTGGCGTCGATGAGATTCTCGCAGATAATAATGTTAAGGCAGCTCCTGTTTTTTGTGAACCGCTTTTTTATTCCTTCCGCGATAACCGGGGCTATGAAGGGAAGAACCCTGACGCCCACCGCCGTGGCCATGATGTCCGCCTCGGCTATGGCTTCCGCTACCTTTTCCGGGTCCCTGCCGTTGATCGCCCGTACCCCCTCGATCCAGCGGTCCTCGCCGCCGCTGTCGGAGAGAAGCCTCACCGGGTAACGGCCCTCCCGGTTTATGCCGTCTATGACCGGTTCGGCCACGTCGATAAAGGTAAGCTCATATCCCGATGCCGTGAAAAGCGGCCCGATAAAACCTCTGCCAATATTTCCGGCGCCGTACATCACTGCTTTCATGGGACAATTATAG
>JAITBE010000086.1 GCA_031283755.1 Spirochaetaceae bacterium | reverse complement strand
GAAGATACCCCGAAGCTTGCTCCTGGGTTCTTCATTGGGCTAAATTACGGGATAAGGCGAAAAACAAGGAAGAAAAATTTTGAACCACGAAGACGCATAAGGCAGAGAAGATCGGCGCTTTATATATCCTTTGCGCGCCTTTTTCGCCATGGTGGTTGATCTCTCTTTCTCTTTTGTAATTGCACATATTAAGCTGTTAGGCGCAATTTTTCCTAAATCTTCCGAAAATTTCGAAAAGATTAAATACTTATTTGACGCGGACGTATTTTGTACGATATATTTATACGTATAGGAGATAATTATGGAAACAAAACTAACTTTAAAGCTTGACCAAATGGTCATAAATTCCGCAAAAAATATGCGGAAAATAATAACCGTAGTTTATCCAAATTGGTAGAGGATTATTTTAAAAATTTATCATCGGAAAATATACAGGAAGAAGAATACCCTCCATTGATAAAGAAATTAAGCGGAATAATATCAGAGAATGATTTAATAAAACTTTCCAAAGACGATGATAGATGATAGGATAAAATATATTCTTGGCGAAAAAGTATGAATAAAAAAATATTTGTTGATTCTGATATTATATTGGATTTATTGGCTAAGAGGCCGTCATTTTATGATGATGCCGCAAAAATATTTACTTGGGCATATAAAAAAGAAATAGAATTATATTCCACAGCGGTTGTATTGGCTAATGTTTTTTATATTCTAAGAAAAGTGAACGGAAATGATAAGTCGAAGGAACAACTGAAAGATTTACGGTTATTGGTAAAGGTATTACCAATTGATGAAAATATTGTTGATATGGCATTGAGTTCAAAATTTAATGATTTTGAAGATGGGATACAATATTATACCGCAAAAGAACAAAAATTATTTGGAATAATCACGCGGAATTTAAAAAATTATAAAATAAAAGATATAGTAATACAGAGTTCAAACGAATTTGTAAAAGTGAATAGTGAATTATTAGAAAACAGCCGGAACGTTTAGTGTAATGAAGAACCCAGGAGCAAGCTTGGGGTATGGCCCGGCCTTCCAATCAACCAACTAGCTGTGTTTGCTGCCGGGACCTACCAAAAACACGCCTCCAGGTAAAGGCAGAGGGCATGGTATACAGGAAGGTGTAATTCCTGCACTTCATAGGTTTTTGTTTTTGGCACTTTGATACAGACATCGCAGCGCTGTTTTAGCAAGCCCCCGTCTTTTCCGGTCATACCCAGAACCCGCATACCCTTAGCCTGGGCAACCAGGGCGGCGTAATAGATGTTTTTCGCGTTACCCGAGGTAGAAATTCCCCAAAGTATATCCCCCTCGGCGCCGTACACCAGGGTTTGTTGGGCAAATACCTGATAGGGATCCACGTCGTTTCCAAAAGCGGTGGACAGGGCGATATGACCGGTTAAATTAATAGCCGGGATACCCGCCTGTAATGAACCGGCCAGGGCTTCGCCTTTTTCGCGGTCCAAGGCCCGGAGCTTCTCTCCCAGGGCCGCCTCAATAGGCCTCGGCCGGCAAAAGGATTTTACCAATTCGCCGGTGATATGATCCGCGTCCGCCGCGCTGCCTCCGTTACCGCAGAGGAGAATTTTTTTCCCTTCCCGAATCCCCTTTTCCAGGAGTTCCCCGGCAAGCACTATGTCCCCGGCGCAGGAGGCCAGCTCTTTATACCGTTCAAACAGCGCGTTAAAAACAGAATGATAATCCTTCATAATAAACCCCTTCTCACCGGCCGGTTTCAAATTTTGACATTAAACCCAAGAACCCGCTCACCGGTTCGCGGGGGAGGGTATTATAAACTTTCTCAGGAAGATCAAGAAGGGCTTTCCCAAAACCACCTGTGTTTTGGGAAAGCTCAACCTGTTAGAAACTTACCGGTTCTAATATTTCTTCCTCCTCGACCGGTATTCCTGAAAAAGTATCATCCATGACGGTACTTCCGGGTATGGATTCCTCCTCTTTCTTAAAATCAGGACGGAACTCCACATGCTCCGCCACAATGGTAACCTTGGATCTTGGTTTTCCATCGGTTCCGATCCAGCGATCCTGTTTTAACCTGCCCACAACCCGCACCCCTCTGCCTTTGTGCCCCAGGTTATAACAACTTTCCGCCAGTTTCGACCAGGTTTCCACTTCAAAAAACCCCACTTCTTTTTCCAGTCCTGAATCTTGCTTAAAAAAACGATTTGAAGCAAGGCTGAAGGTACAAAGGGGGGTCCCTTTGACGGTGGAACGGAAAAGGGGATCCCGAACCAGGTTGCCTTCAATCAAGATGGAGTTGAGGTTGTTCATAAACGCCTCCCGCTAAATGGTATGATCCGGCGGTTTACAGCGCGCCGGTCATGGATTATCTGGGGCCGGAATCCAACGGATCCTTAAACCGCCGGTAATATCCATGATACCTTTATATGTCTCCGGTATACATGGCGCTTCAATAAAGGATTAAATTTTTTTATTTTGCAGCAAATTTATGATATAAATCTTAATGTACGTGATGAGCGCGTCATAGTCGCCCAATTGCTGCAGCGTCGAAGATTCCGAAACAAAGGCCGCCGCGGTCTCTTCAAGAAACTCCCGGGTAATTTTTGGTTTTTTGTGAAGCCGCATCAGATGCCGCATCCTGTCAAAGATAAAGGAATTAACATCCGCCACCAGATTTTTTCTTGCCTGAGGATTAAGCCGGGTATTCCATCGGGCCTCCTGCTCCCCCAAGACTTCGGTCATGGTTTTTCCCCAGGGGATAAGTTCCGCCTTCAGATCCTTAAGGATGGACGATAAATTATTATTATGATCAAAAAAAGATTCCAATTCCATCTCATCCTCATCATTTTGAAGCCTTTCGGCCGCTTTCTGTTTGCCCAGGTTTTTAAAGAACATTATAATATTAATCAAGATGGGGATAGAATACCAGAAGGGCAGCAACATACGGGCGTCGGTCAGGAGCGCCCTTCGGTCAAGCATCAGCAGTACCGAAAGGGGAAGAATTTTTTCGTTATCAAAAAGTTTTGAGGCTTCCGGGAGCTTGGCGTTTTTTTCCAGTTCATGATAGGTCAGGGCTAACTTATTGTCCCTTAAAAGCGCGATCAACATGGGGTTTGCTTTTCTTGCCATCTGGGCTAATAATCTTTCAAAATCTTCATCTTTATCTATTGAAGGCTCCCGGTCATAGTTCTTGAGCAGTTTGAACCAACGATCCGAAACCATTTTTTTTACCAGGGGCCGGGCATCGGCGAGAAGCCGGGAACAGAGGAGCAGGATGACGGTTTTTTTTATAAAAAATTGTTCTCCGGATAGATCATGGATAACCAGTAATTCCGGCAGTTCGTTTTCCGTATGCTCGGTGATTTTTGTTTTAAGATAGGTTTCCAGATCTTCCTGAGCATACTGTCCTAAAAGGGGGATCCCCTTGGTATCGCTGAATTTCATAATGGCGGACAGATTATACATATAGGGGGGCTTGTCAAAGCTCAGCGCTAGATTTTTTAAAGCCGTTTCCCGTGCTTTGGCCCTGGCCACCTTATTGGTGTAATAATTATTCAGAATTTCCAGAATAAATACCGCTTGCAGGATCGCGATATCCCGGGCGGTTAACTCGTTTTTTTGGAGTACTTCCCCTTTAACCAGATTGCAGAAAAAAGACAAAAACAGGAAGGAAAGATCCCCCCCGGATTCCAAGCTGGACAACCAATTTATGGGCTGTGTCAACATATAGTTGAGCATATCCTTTAAATAATCTTCCTTTCCCTGGAACCGGGAGATCATTTTGCTTTGAATATGTTCCTTGTTACCCTGGAGCCACAGGTATTTCTGGACTTTGAGCATGGTCATTTCGGACAGCCGCCGGGGAATCAGATCCGATAGAATTATCATAGGGGGCAGGTCCCGGGGAAAGGTAAATTTAATAATGGGTAAAATCGTTTCCTGGGGATTATCCATGTAAGGGGCTAAATCATGTTCTATATAGAGGATCTTCAGATGCTCCGGGACGATATTTAATTTGAGGGTTTTTTCATCGGGAAAGGGCATTTCCGCGGTTTCCCCGGACGTATAGGCTTGCCGGATTACGTTTATATAAAAGGCGGGAAGAAAAATTTGAGTTCCCTTGGCATTGGTTATCATTTTACATTTTTCTTCTTTTACAAAATTCGGCAGGGTTTCCCAGATTTTTTTCTCCGTATTCGTACTCCAGGGGAGCCATTCCGGATGATCCACTGCTAAATGATGGGCGCTTTTTTCCAAATAGAGAACGAATTTATCCAAATCGATATAGGGCGAATGGATTTTTTTCGCGTAAGATTCTAATAATGTATAAAGATCTATAGCTGCCATAGCTATAGAATAAACGGTATTTTAAATTTGAGCAATAATTTTGTAGAAATCGTTAGTATTTTATAGTATATTAAGCCGATTTAAAGGCCGGTTAATTGGAACCGGCCCGGTTCTGAGGAGGTATCTTCATTTGTCCGAATCGACCTTATCCACCCCGGGGACTGCCGAGCGGGGTGGTATTATAAAAACGGCGGCTATTTCAGCCCTGGCGGGAAATCTGCTCCTGGCGATCCTTAAAATAGGTTTTGGGATATCCTCAGGGAGCCTGGCCGTATTGGGGGATGGTATTGATTCATCGGTGGATGTGCTTATCGCCATGATGTCCCTGGTGGTATCCGTGGTCATTTCCCGGCCCGCCGATGCGGGCCACCCCTGGGGGCACGGCAGGGCCGAAACCGTGGCCACCGCGGTCCTTTCCTTTATCCTGTTTTTTGCCGGCGCGCAGCTCATCCTCAACGCGATTTTGAGCTTCCTTTCCGGCATTACCCGGGAGGTTCCCGCCAAAGAGGCCCTTTATATCACCCTTGTTTCCATAGCCGGAAAATTGGTTCTGGCCTGGACGCAATACCTGTTCAGTAAAAAAGCCGCTTCCGCCATGCTCAGGGCCAACGCCAAAAACATGGCCGCCGACGTGATCATCTCCCTGGGGGTTCTGGGGGGCTTGGGATTATCCATGTTTTTTGATAGAGGGGCCATTGATTCCGTGGCGGCGATTCTGGTGGGGTGCTGGGTTATCAAATCGGCCATCGGTATTTTTATCGAAGCCAATTCGGAACTTATGGACGGCGGTTCCGGAGCCGGTTCCTACCGGGCGATTTTTGACGCGGCCCATTCGGTATCCGGCGCGGGCCGTCCCCACCGGGCCAGGATGCGGCGGATAGCGGGTTTTTGGGATATTGACATGGATATTGAGGTGGATCCGAAACTAACGGTCTATGAGGCGCACCGGATCGCCTCCCAGGTGGAACGGGCGATTAAGGAACGGGTTGAAGGGGTTTACGATATCATGATCCATGTGGAACCCGCGGGAAACACGGAAAATGAGGGGTTTGGGCTCTGTGAAGACGAAATAGATAATGAAAAATGAATAGTGAATAATGCCGGAGCCCTGGGCGCCCTCATTTTTCATTTTTTTTCCTTGCGCCCTTGGGCAAAGTCTGCTATACTGCCCCTATTATGAGTCATGCGCGAAAAGACACGACAACGCTCCGGGGTACTCATTTTTCATTATCCATAGTTAATTATTCATTCCTTACCCCCCCCCCCCCCCTGTCTGGTGCGGCTTGTAAATATGGCCTGACCCATACCGGAAATTCCTTCTTTTTTCTCTTCGCGCCATACCTTTCTCTGTCAGGAGCCGGGGCTTTTGAAACAAAATCCCTTCTTTTTGATACGGAAGCCGGGGATTCCGGAGTAAAAGCCCTTTATTTCACCATAAAATCCCTCCCGCTTATAAAAAAAGCCGTTCCTTTTATCGTAAAATCCCTGCTTTCTATAAAAAAAGCCCTTCCTTCTATAATACGAGCCCGTGTTTTTGTGTTATACGCCGGTTTTTTTGCCAAAAAAGCCCGGTCTTTGCTGCTCACCGCCCCGGCTGCCGGGGTATATTACCCGGCGCCGCCCGAGACCGCCGGAAAAGGAGTGCCATGATGAGCCACGATTATATCCCGGCCAGGGACGCGGAATTCGACATCTTTTTCACCAACCTTGTCGAATATGTAGACCAGAAAACCGGCGGCAATGTGCCGGAGTGGACCCATATTCCTCCCCCGGCCCTCACGGCCCTGCGGGACGCCCGGAATGCCTGGGAGGCCGCCTACATACCCACCACGAGGCCCCATACGCCGGTGGAAACCGAGGCGAAGAACGACGCGAAACAGGCCGCGAAACAGGTGCTTCGCCCCTTTGTAAACCAATACCTGCGCTACCTGCCGGTAACCAACGAGGACCGGACCGCTATGGGGATTCGCAACAAGGATACGATCCCCACGCCCATTCCCCCGCCCGAGGCCCAGGCGGAGGCGGATTTGACCTTCCCCGGCGTGCATCTGGTGGAAGTGGCGAACATCCGGGCCGTCAAGGGCGGTACCGCGCCGGACCTCCGGAGCGACTACGGGGTGCGGATCTACTACGGTTTTTCGGGTTCCGCCACGGAGAAATACCGGTTCCGCCTTGCCGGGGAACCGAAGTCGGGGGGCGACCTGCCCTATTCGGTGTTTACCCGGCGGAAGAAGGAGCGTTTTGACTTTGACGGGGAAAGCGGGAACACGGTGTACTTCTGCCTGCGCTACGAAAACCCCCGGGGCCAGACAGGGCCCTTTGGACCGATGCTTTCCGCGGTGATTCCGTAGAAAAGGGAGAAGTTAGGAGGGAGAAACCGGTAACCGTACCGCCGCTTCCAACTCCTCACTATATATGGTTTGTCAGGCGGGACATAAAACCGCAAAAGGAGAATGGTATGAAAAAGAAACAATTCGGTTTCTTCGGTATCGCTGTGCTGGTAGCGGCGGCGATGTTCATTACGGCGGGGTGTGACACCGGCTCAGGCGGCGGGGGAGGCAGCGGTACGACGGTAACCTATACCGGTACGGCAAGCGGTACGACCTATACGCTGACCATCACCAAAAACACGAGCAAGGCGGCTTATACGCCTCAGGCAGGGGACAGCTATGTATTGACTATCGGCGGCCAAAAAAGTTCCGGTACGGTACAATCGGTTTCCGGGGGAACCTTCACCCTTAAACCCGCCTCCGGCAGTACATTTACGGCAACGGTATCGGGAAGCGGGATAACCGGTATAAATGGTACGATAGCCTTGGACGGCGGCGGAACAGTACCCGCGCCGGGTACCATGACCGGCGGTGGTGGCGACGACGACAGCAGCGACGACGATGACAGCAGCGGCGGCGGTAATTTTACCGGCGGATACACCCCTCAGAACTTGAATAATACGGTGTGGAAGGCAACTGGGTATAGCCTAACCTTTACCAGTACCACGGAGTATCTGTTAGAAGAAATCGGCGGTCCGAAACACCCGGGTACATACACGGTAAGTGGTACTGCGATAACCCTTACGGACAGCAGCGGAGGATCACCAGTTACCGGAACTTTTAGCGGTAACACGCTTGTTACATCAAACGGATATATCTTCACCTACCAAAGAAGAAGGTAGCGCCGGGTAACGCATGGAAACGGGCGTCAGTCACCAAAGGGAATGAACAGTGAAGAAATGAACAATGGGGAGGAGGAAAACCTCTTCATTGTTCATTATTAACTCATGTTATGCGGGAGGAACCACTAACCACCCGAACTTTTCATTGAATTTCATGCGTTTGTTCGTCTTGAAGAAATAACCCCTTAATACGGTTTTACCAATTCGACTTGTGCGATTTCTGAAAAATGATTATCAAGTGTTGCAACAGAAAAGCCGTGTGTAAAAGCACAGGCGGCGATCCATATATCATTCTCCGGGATAGGCTTTCCTTTTTTTTCAAGTCAAATTTTATATCCGCATAGGACATACAAACTTTGTCGTCAATGGGGATAATCTTGATTCTTCATGGTTAATTTTTTTGCCAGGGTATAGAGGAGCAGGGCCAGGGCCGAGGGGAGTCCTAAAAGCACCGTGGCGGGGACCGCGCCGAGACCTTGCAGGCCCAGGCCGGCGTACTCCGCCAGGGCGAACACCAACGCGGCGGCGGCGGTCCCCCGGACGGTACGGAAGCCCAGGTAGATCGCCGCCAGGGCTATCCAGCCCCGTCCGGCCACGCCGCCGGGGGTATAGGCCCCCACCCGGAAGCTTAAGGAAGCCCCGGCCAGGCAGGCGAGGAAAGCGGCCGCCGCCCAGGCCCCTTCCCGGTACCATGCCGGGTGAAGCCCCCGTTCCTCCGCCGCCAGGGGGGAACGCCCCGCGGCCCGAAGCCGCAGCCCCAGGGGCGTTTTCCCGATAAGGAGCCCGCCGAGGATGATGAGCATCCAGGCAAGATAGGTAAAGGGGAGCTGCCCCGAAAGGATCTTCCCTATTCCGGGGATTTTATCGATCAGGGGAAGAAAAACCGGGCCGGGGATGGAAAGCTCCGGGGCCCGTAAAACCCCTTTGGTACCGAACCAGGCCCGGGAAAGGGAATCGGTAACGCCCCCGGCGGCGAGGTTCAGGGCAAGGCCCGCAATAAAGGGATTGGCCTTGGTCTTACGGACGAACCGGGCAAGGGCCCAGCCGGCAAGGGCCCCAAAAAGGGCGGTTAAAAGGGTTCCCCGCCACACCGATCCTGAGTTAACCGCGAGGATCCAGGCAAAAAAAGACCCCAGGACCATGAAACCTTCAATAAATATCCCCAATGCCCCGGAAAGTTCCGTGAATAAGGCCCCCAAACCGGCCAGTAAAAGGGGGGTGGCTGAGGTGAGGAGGCTGTCAATCACGGCGCTTCCCCCGGTTTTTTTTCAAGGATTCCCCGGGCCAGAGCAGCAGGGGCCCCGCAAAATGAACGGTAGCCAACAGTAACACCACCGCTTGAATAAACGCGGCGGTTTCAAAGTTAAGTTCCGAGGCGAGGAGGGCCGAATCGGAACCAGCCTTGAGCCATCCGTAGATCAGAGCCGCGGGAAACAGGGCCAGCGGGTTGTTCCGGGCGATAAGGGCAACGGCAATGGCGTTCCAGCCAAGACCCCCGGGAAAGCCGAGGTGGCAAAGGCCATAGGTTCCCGCCACGGCAAAAAAACCCGTAAGACCCGACAGGGCCCCCGAAACAGTGAGAGCCGGACTCCAGTACAATTCGGGCCGGATTCCCCCGTAACGGGCAAAGTCCGGGGCGGCGCCGGCGATTCTGAACCGGTAGCCTGGGGCGGTTTTATTGATAAAGAGGTGTCCTCCGATGACCAGGATAAGGGCGAAGGCAAAGGAGACGGACAGGTTTGACGGGGGAAGGAACCGGAGGAGCAGCCGGTTGAGGGGAAACCGGGGGGTGGCTAAAAGATTTCCCCTGGGATCCCGGAGGGGCCCGGAGATCAGGTAGTCCCCCAGGGGGGTGAGGGCGGCGGATAATAAAAAGGAGGTGATGAGTTCGTTGGCGTGAAATTTTCTTTTGAGTATCCCCGATACCGCCCCCATGATACCCCCCGTGGTCAATGCCGCCAGAGCCGCCAGGCAGAGGAGTCCGAAGGCCGCCGTATTACCCGCCAAAGGAGCCGGACTTTCCCCGGCGCCGCCCAAGAGGAGTACCAGGGCTGCCGCCAGTCCCCCCAGGTAGATCTGTCCCTCTCCGCCCAGGTTGAAGCACCCCCCCCGGAAGGCCAGGGCTATGCCCAGGGACGCGGTGAGGAGCAGGCTCATATGGTCCAGGGTATTCCCCAGAAACCAGGGGGAAGCCCAGGGGCCAATAAAAAAGGCCCTGAGGGTGTGCGGGGGGCGGGGAGAATTAAATATGATGATGAGTACCGTCAACAACACCGCGGCCGCCAGGGTAATGAAGGGCCCCCACATAACTCCCCGGAGAATATGGAAAATTCCCGGTTGTTTTGAAAAGGGAGATCCCGCCGCTTTAACCATGGGCGGCCCCCTCAGCTTCCACCGTTTCCCGGGGAGGGGTATCCGCCATGGCCCGGCTGATACGGTTTTTTATTTCCCGGATAAGTTCGGGGGCGTTCCGGTTTTTCAGCGGGCCGGAAAAGATCCGGGCGGAAAATGTTCCGCTCCGGAGCACCCGGATTTCGTCGGAAAGGATAGCCAATTCCTCCGTATCCGTGGAAAAAATGAGGAGCGCCTTTCCTGAGCCGGCATAGGCCCGCAGTTTCTCTAACAGAACCGCCCGGCTGACCTGATCAAGACCCCGGCTCGGTTCGGCTAATACAAAAAGGGATGCCCTTTCGGCGGATTCCCTGGCCAGGATGAGCCGCTGAATCATACCCCCGGAAAAAGACGCCATCTTCGCCCCGGGGGAACGGGACAGATGGGCATTGGACAGGACCATGTTCATCCAGGTATCAAGGTAAGCCCTATCCATAAACCCCAATTTCCCCCAAAATCCCCGGCTTGAGCGGCGGTGGGCGTGGAGGATGATGTTGTCCCGGATCGAAAGGGACGGGGCTCCCCCGGAAATACCCGCCCCCAGGTAAGCCGCCCCGGCGTTCCGGAAGGCCCCGGGTCCCCGGCCGGTAGTGTCCCGGCCGTTAACCATTATGGTTCCCCCGGTGGGCCGCAAAAAACCGGCAATGGCCAGTTCCAAGGTTTCAAGACCGCTGTCCCTGACCCCGGCAATGCCCAGGATCCTGCCGGGAGCAATCTCCAGATCCACCCCCCGGATAAAGGGCCGTCCCGGTGCTTCCACCGAAAGATTACAAACCGATAGGACCTTCGGGTTCAGGCCGGCGCGTATCTCCGGGTATGGCGGAGGGATCGATGGAGAAGGATCGCCGGGTTTCTCTTCTTCTTCAAGATCGAACATGAGGTTCCCCAGACTTTTGCCGTCCAGGGAGGCTGCGGAACGGACCGCTATGGTCCTTCCTTGCCTTAAAATAGTTACCCGATCCGCAAGCCCCAGGGTTTCTTCCAGTTTGTGGGAGATGAGTACGATCCCCTTCCCCTCAGCTTTGAGTTGGGAAAAAAGGGTAAACAGGCCCTGGGTTTCCCCGGGGGTAAGCACCGCCGTGGGTTCATCAAAGACCAGATACGCCGCGTTACGGAGGAGCAGGGCCAGGACCGCGGTTTTTTGCCGGAGGCTTACGGTAAGGGAATCCGTGGACCGGTCTATGGGAAGGTCAAAGCCCCAGCGTTCGGAAAGGGAACGGATTTGGTTCCGGGCTTTTTTTCGGTTTATAAAAGGTCCGGAAGCAGGTTCACTGCCCAGGATACAATCCTCCCAAACCTTAAAACCCGGTACCAAATTGGGGTGTTGGCGGACCATGCCTATCCCCGCGGCCAGGGCGTCCGCCGGAGCGGCAAAATGTTGTTCTTTCCCGTTGATATAAATGCCCCCCCTGCTGGGTTTTACGTAACCCGCCATGATGTGCATCAGGGTGGACTTTCCCGCTCCGTTTTCCCCCAAGAGCGCGTGAATTTCCCCGGACCGGAGTTCAAAACCGGCGTTATCCAGGGCATGAACCCCATTAACGGGAAAATATTTTCCTATTCCGCGTAATTCCACCATGCCGGTGTACTCCCTCATTCCCCCAAATGCAGATCCCCTGACCGGATCCGCCGGATTAATTCGGCCTGTTTTTCCCGGATTTCCGGGCTCACGGCGGCGATATACTGGGGATCGTCCTCAACAAAGTCAACAAACCCATCGGCGACTCCCACTATTTCGGCCTGCCCAAAGGGCAGGGTTCCCTCCAGATACCGTTTTGTTTGTTCGTAAGCCGCCTTATCCTGGTATAAAACGGAACTTCCCACCACGGTTCCGGGGCGTATTCCGTAACCATTGGTATCAAACCACACGACCTTGGCCC
Source organism: Spirochaetaceae bacterium (assembly GCA_031283755.1). Classification (GTDB taxonomy): domain Bacteria; phylum Spirochaetota; class Spirochaetia; order Treponematales; family Breznakiellaceae; genus JAIRMO01. Next base: position 3,465 of record JAITBE010000086.1, on the reverse strand, counting down.
CCGCTTCGGAAGCGGCCTGGACCACCCCTTCGTTGGCTCCGCCGGCGATACAGAGGATCACCGAGGTTCCCCCCCGGAACATATCCGCCGCCAGATTCGCCCCGGTTCCCGCGTCGAACCAATTTCCCACTACCCGAAAGTCCACGGTAAAGGAGGGGTCCACCGACTGGGCCCCGGCAAGGTAAGCGGGCAGGATGGTATTGTTCATGGCGGGATATTCCTGACCCGCCACCAGACCGATCCGGCTGCGCCCCGCCGCTTCTTCGGCGGACATTGCCAGGGTTACCAGGGCCGCGATATGCCCCGCCATAAAGGCCTGCTCCCACTGGTTATAACGGAGGGTGTAGATATGAGGGTTCCCCAAAATCTCACCGTCCAGGAGGAGGAATTTTTGTTCAGGAAATTTATCCGATACGCTTTGCGCTATGGCGGGAAGGGAAGGGTTGGAGGAAACAATAAGGTCGTACATCCCCGAAGCGGCCAGGGCGCTTACCCGGGGTTCCCATTCGGCCTGATTAAACCCTCCCTCTATCACCAGGACCATTACACCCGGTTGTTCCGATGCCGCCCGGGTTACCCCTGCCGCCAACATCTCGTAGACAGGGCTTCCGGATATAACCCCCGGGATAAACACGACGATATTTTTTGATTTATCCGCCGCTGCCTCGGAAACTTCCCTTTTTTGGGAATTTTTTGCCCCGCACCCGGCTAATACCAAAACCACGGAAAAAAGCCAGAATCCCGCAAACACCCCTTTCCTGAAAAACCCAGACACCATAGCTGCCTCCGGCGTTAAAATCATCGGGCATAAAAAAAGCCCCGGATATCCAGGGCTGATGTTCTTGGAAATGGGTTTACGGAATGTTTTTTAATTCCGCTCACACAATTTTCTTCCATCCGGACTTTACCGTCGGCGCCGGAATTTCACCGGTTCAGTTCAGGATCTTTCTTTAAAATACGTCCTGAAGTCGCGGGCTATACCGCCGGTTGGGAATAACAACGGATAATCCGCCGCGCACCCGACCCTGAAAATCTATTTTTAAGTATAATACCGGCCTCTTGTTATGTCAAGAAATAAAATTATACTGTTGTTAATAAGTGATAAGTTCACCCCCTATAGTAACGAGGGAAACGTTCACCCTCTCGGATATAGTAGGAGAATGAAGTATATGATGAGTACGAAAGAGCTGGCCCGGCTGGCGGTTATTAAGGGCGCGATAGACGGGTCTACACGGTAAAACAGGGGGCCTGGAAGCCCGGTATGGAGCACCCGATGGGTAAAACCTGAAAAAGACCGTACGGGAACACGACGGCGGGGCGGTCATAATTTAGGTGATGTTGCCCCTGCCTTTATCCCCCTTTGTTAATCGAGTAAACGCCTTGGGCTGTGGAGGGAGCGGAATTTACGGAGCGAACGAAACGGCCTATGGCGTTTTTTCTTTTGGAAAATGGTGGCGGCGGTTTTAGAAATAATGGCACTGGCATACAAAGGACCATACGCAAAAAAAGTTACGCCGGGACTGTAGGCGCTCTGCGCCGGAGGAAAAAGTAAGTTCAAAATAGTGAATGGCGTTTATAATATTTCAGTTTTTTGATCAATTGCTTCATCCTCAAAGAATTCCTCTATTTTCTCACTAATAGCCTTGCTGTCCGGCAAAAGTTTTTTATAGTCTTTCGGCAATCTGGGGCTTGTGGTATAGGTTGCCACGCCTATGGGCATAGGGCTTGTTCTAAGAGAGTATTCGACAATAGTACGATCTTTTTCTTTACAGATGATAATTCCAATAGAATCATTCTCATCAGGGAGTTTGACCTTTTCGTTCAAAATGGTCAGGTAGAATTCCATTTTGCCTTTGTATTCAGGCTGGAACTCACCAATTTTAAGCTCAACAGCGACAAGGCAACGTAAAGTCCGATGGTAAAGCAGAAGGTCTATGAAATATTCCTTTTTGCCGGCCTTAATTTTGAATTGATTGCCGATAAAGGCAAATTGATTCCCCATTTCAAGCAAAAAAGCCCGGATGTTATTCACCAGGGCGGATTCAAGTTCACGTTCAGAGTGCTCGTCGGCCAGGTCCAGAAAATCGAAGGTGTACTCATCCTTTACCGCAAGGCTGGCCTGTTTTCGTATGTTTTCAGGAAGTGTAGTATCATAGTTGGTTTGGCCTAAAAGGTACTTTTCATAGGTCTTATTGCCTATCTGGTTTATGAGTACATTTTTTGACCAGCCGAATTTCTTTGCCGCCAAGATGTAAAAACGCCTCTCCTGATTATCCTTGCATTTTTTCATTATGGCAATATGCTTAGACCAGCTAATTTCTCGAACCAGTGGTTCGAGAAATTCAATATCGTGATATTCCGAATAAAATTGTGCCATGTACCACAAATTTGACACGGAAAAACCACTGATACCGGGAAATTCCTTTTGAAGCTCCTTAGACAACACCGGGACTATGGACTTACCCCAGCTTTCCGACTGTTTGTCCGAAATATCCTTGCCTATATCCCAATAAAGATTTATCAGGTGGGTATTTACCGCTTTTAATGCCTCATATTGCACAAGGCGGATTTTTTCTTTGATAGAAGCGATAAAGGAAAGCTGAAAGTTATTAAGCATTAATATCTCCTTCCGAATTCGAAAATGGTAACAAGGGCAGGCTGATATTGAGGGCTTTGGAGGACCGCGATCTCTGAGTTTGTTTGATCGTTTTGATAAATTGCTTAAAGTGCATAAACTTGTTCATACTCCCGAGATCACATAAAATATCGAAAATCGTATGGTTTGTCATATAGAGCCTCATTTTGCTTTGACATTCTTGAAAGAATCTTGGCAAAATCCAATGTAACCGGAAGATGTTTATAAAGGCTGTCTCCACTATTCCAATTCATCTTGGTCAAAACTAGTTCTGAACCGGTTGGAATACCAGCCTGGATAGAAGCGCCCGAACCTAAAAAGAAATCAATCATGTTAGGCATAAGGACTTTAAAATTCCTCAAAAATGCAGATTGATCGATATTTTTTATCATTTATATCCCTTCATTAAAACAATTCCGGCCCTTCATCTGCCGTGTGTTTATCTTTCTTTCCTTTCTTCTTCAATACCTTCCCGTTTTTATCAACAAGCCCGGCGGCTGCATCTTCTTTATGCCGTGCGTGGTTAAGTTTGAGGATCTCCTGTAAAATTTGCCTTCTGCGCTGTCGGCCACGGTATACCGGAGCCGGTCAAAGTCCCGAAGCTTGCCGGTAAAGGGGGCGGGGGGTAATCTTTTCCCCCGTGAATTACCTGCCTTAGAGGGTGAACAAATCGCTCGTTATTGACAGAAAACCTTTTCCGTGCCGGTAAATTAACGGGACGTTCCCGGTACTACAGTTTTGCGGGTCCCCTTATTACCCCAGCAAGGTATTGATCGCCTGGGCGGCCCGGCGGCCCTCTCCCATGGCGAGGATCACCGTGGCGGCTCCCA
>JAITBE010000018.1 GCA_031283755.1 Spirochaetaceae bacterium | reverse complement strand
AACGCCACGCCAAAGCGTGCGTAGATAAAGGCCACGATCGTCTAGCCCCCGCCAGGCAATTGCCCCTCCCCAGCGGGACTCAGCCGGTAAAGCGCAAAATGCCGGACAGCGATGTATTGACCTTAATTCCCGTTTCCTCTATACTGGAGACCTATTATTTTGATCCCATGAACCTTAATATAGATGGGCTGTTAAAACAGTAAAAGGAGATACTCCTATGAAACGAACGTATCAACCAAGTAAAGTAAAACGAAACCGGAAATTTGGGTTCCGGGCCCGGATGAAAACCCGGGGAGGACGCTTGGTTTTAAGGCGGCGCCGGGCAAAGGGCCGGCTTAAACTAAGCATTTCCGATGAAAAAAAGCCCTATTAAAGGCTTGATCTTCCTCAAGTTTTGCCTTTTCAAGAGGAAAAAAAGCCGTCTTTCCGGTTTTTGCGGGTAGAACGGCTTAAAAAAAAGGATGGAATCCGGGGAATTTTTAAACGGGGAAAAAGCGTTACCTGTTCAGGGGCAAAATTGTTTTTTATAAAAAACGGATTGCCCCATAACCGGATTGTGTTTACTTTTGGCCGTAAATACGGAAATGCGGTAAAGCGGAACCGATCGCGCCGGGTTGGGCGGGAGGCATACCGGCATATACGGAATGAATTAAAAACCGGTTATGATTTGGTTTTGCTGGTTTATCCCGGAAACGATAGTTTCGCAGGGCGAATGGAACAACTGCGGGTTCTGTTTTCTAAAGCCGGGTTTTTTTATGGAAACTGAATTATGACACTTTTGCGGAATTTGGTTCTTCTATTGATCCGGCTCTATCAGAAGCTTATTTCACCCCACTTCCCGGCCAGTTGCAGATATGTTCCTACCTGTTCCGCCTATGCCTATGAAGCGGTACAGAAATATGGGGTTTTTCGGGGTTTGTTTTTGTCTTTTAAACGGATCCTGCGGTGTCACCCCTTTCATGCCGGTGGTTATGATCCGGTACCTTAATTGTATAACAGGGAGAGCCCTCCGGCTAAAGTCAGGGGCTTCGTAATTCCTGTCAAGGAGTCGCATGGAAAAGCGAACATTATTGGCCGTTGTCCTTTCGGTCGTGGTTATATCGGCTTTTTATTTTATTCAAGGCACTATGCAGTCCAGAGCCCAGAATCAGGGCGCTCTGCCGGAGCCGGACCAGGCCCTTCCCTCAGCGGTCACCACGACTTTGCTGCCCGGGGAAACAGCTTCCCCGGGGGCGGCCTCCGAAAACGTCCTGCCGGATGTGGAGGAGGCGGCCCCCGCCGAGCGGCGGGTTACCGTTGAGACCCCCCTGGTCTCGGTGGTGCTGACCAATGCCGGGGGGGATGTGGTTTCCTATAAACTCAAGGAACACCGGGATAAGGATGATTTTGTGGAAATGGTTCTGCCCGGGGAAACCGAGTCCCATGCCTTTACCATTGCCTTTGGCGGCCTTAACGCGGAACCGATAACTTCCTTTTTTTATGTAAAACCCCTCTCGGAATACTCGGTGGAATTTTACCGGGATTTCGCGATCTCCCTTAACGGCGAGTCAGGCCGTTTCCGCCTGACCAAACGGTACGATTTCAGGCCCGACGAGTATATGTTTGAGCTGACCGTCTCCCTGGACGGCGGTTATTCGGTGCCCACCCTGAATTTTTCCGGCGCCGCCTATACCTTAAGCTTTGGCCCCCAAATCGGCCCCAAATTCGAAAAATTAGACCAGCGGTACGACTACCGGCAGTATTATACCTTTGCCAACGGCAAGCGGAAGCAGGAAAAGGTAACGGAAAACACCCCCGCCCTTATCGACACCCGGGTTTCCTGGGCGGCTGTCGCGGGAAAATATTTCACCTTTATCGCGGTTCCCGACGCCACCCAGTACCAACTGGCCTTTTCCGCCAAACCCGAGCCGGGCATGGTCAGCCCTTCCCGTTTTTATATGGTCCGGCCGCCTTTAAACGGTTCCAGAACCACCGATACCTACCGGTTTTATCTGGGGCCAAAAAATCAAAAAGCCCTGGCCGTATACGATAACGGGGACAACAGCTTTAAGCTCCGGGAGATGCAGTTTATCAAGGTTCTCAACACCAGCGGCATCCTGAGCCCGGTGGAAGCGATCTTAAAATGGCTTCTGATGCTCTTTTACCATATTGTGCCGAATTACGGGGTGGCGATTATCCTCCTGACCCTGCTGGTTAAGGTCCTGATGTTTCCCCTGACCAAAAAAGGTTCGGAATCAACCCTGCGGATGCAGACGCTGTCCCCCAAGATCAAGGAAATTCAGGACAAGTATAAGGATAATCCCACCAAGATGAATACTGAAATGGCGGAGTTGTATAAAAAAGAAGGCTATAATCCCCTGTCGGGGTGCCTCCCTCTGCTGCTGCAATTCCCCCTGTTCATCGCCATGTATAACCTGTTTAACAACCATTTCGACCTCCGGGGGGCCATGTTTATCCCCAGATGGATTCCGGACCTTTCCCTGCCCGAGGTGGTGTGGAGTTTTGCCCCCTTCCAGATCCCCATTCTGGGATGGAGCGATCTGCGGCTGCTTCCCTTTATTTATCTGGGTTCCCAGCTTCTTTACGGTAAAGTGACCCAAACCCCGGATCAGAAGGGGAATGCCCAGATGAAAATGATGCTTTACGCCATGCCCATTGTATTTTTCTTTATCCTGTATAATGTTCCCTCGGGCTTGTTGTTGTACTGGATCATGTCCAATATATTAACCATGGTACAGCAGTTGACGATCAATAAATACCTCGCCCGGAAAAAGGCTTCGGTGGTTTCGGTCCCCGAGCCGGTTATCGCGCCCAGGAGAAAAAAGAAAAGGTAGGCAGGTTTCATTGTCCAAGACAGCAGAAATTCTTTCGCGAGGAGCGGATTATGGTATATGAATTTGAGGGCCGTACTGAAAAAGAAGCAATTGATCGGGCGGCGGAAGAACTAGGTCTTAAAAAGGACGGTTTTGACGTGGAGATCCTCGAAGCCCAGCGTTCGGGGCTGTTTAAGAAGGGGTATGTGAGGATCCAGGTTCACACGGACAATCAGGTTACCCGGGAGGGATTACCGGAAGATGACGATGTGGATGACGAGATTTCCCCCACCGTTGATGAACCCCACAGCCAGGCCGTGTTTGGGGAACCGGACGCCAAAAATGATTTTGAGCAAAACATGCTGCAATTTGTGGAAGGGATTATTCAGCGGATGGGGTATGGGGGAAAGGCTTCGGTACTGTTCAGGGAAGAACACAAGTTAGGCCTCAAAATCGATTCGGAATACTCTTCGATTTTAATCGGCAAAAAAGGGAAAAACCTGGACGCCCTCCAGCTTTTGGTCAATATCTACGCGGGCCGGCAGGGCCGGGAGGATATGCGGATTATCCTGGACAGTGAAAATTACCGGATCCGCCGGGAAGAATCCCTGGTGCGGCTGGCCTATACCGTGGCCGACCGGGTCCGGGAAAGCCGGGGGTCCGTATTACTGGAACCCATGAACCCCTTTGACCGCCGGCTTATCCATACCACGTTGAACGATATCTCCGATGTAGAAACTAAAAGTGAAGGGGAGGGTCTGTATAAACAGGTCCGGGTTTATTACCGGGGAAGCCTCCATTGAAAAAACAGACCGTGGTTCTGTTCTTTTTTCTGACAGCCGCCGCCATGCCGGGATTTACCCAGTCTTTGGATGAGTTAATCGGTTCCGGCCGGGCGGAGGAACTTCTGCGGAAGGGGATGATTTTTGAGCTCCAGACAAAAAATCCCCAGCCGGCCTTGCTCCCCCGGGATGTTTTTGCCGCCCAGATCGTCTCCCGTATCTTTAAGGAGCTGGAGCCCAGTATGCTGGCGGAAAGCCTTTATCTCTACAAAAAACCCAAGGGTCCGGCATCCTGGAGCGAGGCGGAACGGAACGCCCTCTACAACGAGGCCCTATCCCTAAGCAGCCTGGCGGGAATACAGTATTTTTCCTCCAGCCGCGGCGAGATGCGGATTTTTTACGAAACCTCCACGGTGATCGACGGGCCGGAATCCCAAAATCCCCTTCCGGACCCTTCGTATCGCGCGCCGCCCCGGGAGCTGACCCTCTATGCCCGGCAAAAGGACCTGACCTTTGGGGATAATATCTACCAGTACACCTACTATGCCGGGCAGAACAGCCTCATGCTCACCCAGCGGAACCTTACCAAAATGAGTTACGGCCTTGTTACCGCCGTGAAGAAAAACAGGCTCTGCTCCCTGATGGCGGTAATCGACACGGAAACCCATCTGCTGATCTATGCCGTATCCATGGCAGATGTGGTTTCCCTGCCGCTGCTTAACCAACGGGTAGGCCGTTCTTTTTCCACCAGGCTGGAAGCCCTATTGACCTGGTTTTCCGGCCGGGCGGATAGGGCTTTTCAACGGGCAGTTCCCTGATACCCTTTCTCCGTGATAGACTTATGGTATGAGTGTTAAAACAACGGCAGAGGCCCTTATCAGCGGGGCGGCCCGGATTATCCGGGGAAAACAGGAATTTCTGGAACTGTTTACCGCGGCGGTCCTTGCCGGGGGCCATATACTTATTGAGGATAACCCCGGTTTGGGAAAAACCACGGTTGCCAAAACCTTTGCCAAACTTATCGCCGCTGAAGACGGAGATCCCCTCCTCTTTAAACGGATCCAGTTTACCCCGGACCTGCTTCCCTATGATATTACCGGCGTGGATGTGTTTGATCCCGAAAGCCGGTCTTTCCGGTTTGTGCCCGGGCCGATTTTGGCCAATATCGTTTTAGCCGACGAGATCAACCGGACTACCCCCAAGGTGCAGTCCGCGCTTCTGGAGGTGATGGCCGAACGGCAGGTAACCATCGGTTCCGCCACCCACCGTCCCCCGGAGCCGTTTTTTGTTATCGCCACCCAGAACCCCATAGAAAGCGAGGGGACTTTTCCCCTGCCCGCCGCCCAGCTGGATCGTTTTATGATGCGCCTCTCCCTGGGTTATCCGGACCGGGACGCGGAACTTTCGATTTTGGAGGACAACCCCGCCGAAGGGGAACTCACCAGCCTGGCCCCGCATATAACCCTGAAGGATTTTCTTGCCCTGCGGAAGGAGGCGGCGGACATTTTTTGTCATACCACCCTGAAGGAGGCGATAGCCGATATTGTCCGGGACACCCGGACCCACCGGAGTTTTCTCCTGGGGGCCTCCCCACGGGCGGGGCTTCACTTTTTAAAGGCGGCCAAAGCCCTGGCCCTGGTCCGGGGGAGGGCCTTTGTAACCGACGAGGATCTGACCCTTCTGGCCGTGCCGGTTTTGGGCCACCGGCTTAAATTGCGGGATCCCCGGGCCCATGGGGATAAACTAATCCGGGAGTTGTGCCTTGCGCGGATCAATGCCCTCAAACCCATCGTTTAGTTTCCGCGGCATAGTACCCATACCGCGGCTGCTGGGGATCGCCGCCGGGATTGTCGCCCTGCTGGCCTTTGGCGCGGGCAGCCTCCGAAAAGAGCTGGTCCTTACTTTGATGAATTCCGTCTATATCGCGGTCCTGGCCTATAGCTTCCTGGGGGTTTTGATCCTCGCCGGTGCCCATAAAAAAAACGCCCAGGCGCTTTCAGTACGGATGGCGGTAAGAAATATAAGCCCCGGAAACCGGGGGGAATTGCTCCTGACCGGGAACGGATCCGGCGGGGGCCGTTTTTTCCGTTTTCCCGGCATCCTCATCCGGTATGAACTGCGGCTTTTTACCAGGGACGGGCGGATTATCCGGCATATTTTTGATCCGGACAATATTGAGGCGGATCAATTTTTTTTCCCGGTCCAGGAGCGGGGGGCCTATTACAGCACCTATGACCGGTTTATCATCACCGATTGCCTTGGCTTTTTCCGGGTTTTTTTCCCCATACCCCAGGACGGAAGCCCCCGGCTTTTGGCCCTGCCCGCGCCGGCGGAGGAACCCGTTCCGGTACATATTCAATCCGGGGGGAATTCCCAAAGGACGGAAGTCAATTTTCAGCGGACCGATGACCTGACGGATCACCGGCCGTATATACCCGGGGACGATCCCCGGCGGATCAACTGGAAACTCTACGGCCATGGGGGGGATCTTTTTGTTCGGGAAGGTGAACCGGAGCCGCCGCCCCATTCCCGGCTGGTCATTTTAGTGGATACCCAGGCGGATCCGCTCCTATTTACCCCTGAAACCGCCCGGCTGGGGGTGGATCTGCTCTGCGAAAACGCCCTGGCCCTGGCCCTGGAGTATCTGGACCGGGGTATGGATATTCAAGCCGCGTATACCGGCGGCGGACTCCGGGGAGGGAATGCGGCGGAATTGGCGGAACTCCTGGCCTATCCCGCGGCGCTTCCCCTCTTTGCCGGGGCGGAACTTCCCGAAGTTTCCGACCGGGGAATTCTGATCCTGGCCCTCCCCCGGGATTCAGGCGAAAGCGCCGCCCTGGACCGGTTTTTGCGAAAACGGGGGCACAAACAGGGGGTGGATTTGGTGTTTCTGTACCGGGGAGAAGGGCTCGACGAGGCCGCGGAAACCTGTGTCCGTTTGTATCACCAAAAAGCCGGAGTTCACGCCCGGCTTTTGCGGCTTACCGGCGAATACCCGGGGGGGAGCGGCGGAAATTCCCCCGTTCACTAACCTGTAGAGTCTGCTTTCGGAGCCCGAGGTCTCCTCCAGCAGGGAATTCCAGAGACGTTCGCGGGGGGATTTCCGCCGCTCCCCCCCGGGCTTTAGCCGGTAAGAGGTAAAAGATGGGCGCTTTACGATGGGGAAGATGCCGGGGATCGGGGGGGTATTACCCTGCGGGAACCGGAGTCGACGGCGTTGCGGGGGTCTCAGTGAACCGGGGGCGTTCACGCCCGGCTTTTGCGGCTTACCGGCGAATACCCGGGGGGGAGCGGCGGAAATTCCCCCGTTCACTAACCTGTAGAATTCGCCTGCGGAGCCCCCGGAAGGGTCTCCTCCGGGCGGCCTGATGCCTTTTCTGGTAACCGTAACTTTTTTTGGGCCTACGCCGCATTACATCTTTTGGTCAACACGCTCAATGTTTCGCGTGCATTATCGGGCGGGGGAATTCCAGAGACGTTCGCGGGGGGATTTCCGCCGTTCCCCCCCGGGCTTTAGCGGGTAAGAGGTAAAAGGCGGACGTTTTATGATGGGTAAGAATGCCGGGGGACGGGATGCGCTGCCCAGCGGAGGCCGGAGTCGACGGCATTGCGGGGGTCTCAGTGAACCGGGGGTGTTCATGCCCGGCTTTTGCGGCTTGCCGGCGAATACCCGGGGGGGAGGGGAAATCCTCCCGTTCGCTAACCTGTAGAGTCTGCTTTCGGAGCCTGGGGGCAACGGCGTTGCGGTGGGTTTCAGTGAACCGGGGGAAATTCCCATGTGCGTTTACTTAAAATGGGAGGTCTGACCCCCAGGAGGAGTCTGGTCCTAACACAGTCTGATACCGGTACTAGATGCAGGGGGCGGGGTCTGACCCCAGACGCTGCCGGTAGTGGTGGGGGGGGTCCCTGTATGCTGTTCCGGTGGGGTCAGACCCCAAAGATATCTGCCACCGGCCTCATCCCCCCGGTTCCCGCAGGGCAGCGCCCTCCCTGCCCTCCAGCTTCTTCCCCATCATAAGCAGGCCGAAATTTCCCCGCCCCCACGGATTTAGCCGATAAAGCGCAAAATGTCGACCTTTCCCTGGTCGCTTACCGCTACCCCTTCCGACTTGAGCAGGGCGATTTGCAGTTCCCGGCCGCCCCCTTCGGGCAGGGCGATATGGCCGTCCGCCCTGATGATACGGTGCCACGGAAGGGCCTGGGACCGGCTCATGGCGTGAAGCACCCGAACCACCTGCCGGGCTCCGTTGCGGAGGCCGGCCCGTAACGCAATATCCCGGTAGCTTGAGACCCTGCCCCTGGGCACCGCCCTGATGGCATTGACGATAAGAAGGGTTGATTCAGTCATGTTTTTATAGAATAATAAAAATGGTTTCAAAGTGTCAAATAGTGAAACCTTATCCTTGTGTTGTTTTTTTAGATAGGGGCATTATATGAAACGATTCATACTTTTTGGGATTTTTGCTTTGTTGATGATAACCGGTGCGGTTGGGCAGTCTTTGCAGGGAAAAACTATGTATATTTCGACAAAAACAGCGCAAATTAAATCTTCCACCGGGTTTTTTGCCGGAACCCGGGGGACCTTGCAGTACGGGGACCAGGTAACGGTCCTGCGGGAGCAGGGCGCTTGGGCGGAGGTCCGTTCCGTATCCCGTACGCCCATAAGCGGTTGGATGAAGTCCGCGGGGTTAACCGCCCGGCGTATTACCTCCGGGGGCAGTTCTACCTCGGCTTCCGCCAGCGAATTAGCCCTGGCGGGAAAGGGATTTAATGAGGAAGTAGAAAAATCCTACCAGGATGGCAAGGGGTTGGATTATTCGCTCATAGACCAAATGGAAACCCAGACGGTTTCTGAAGATGAGTTATATACCTTTCTTATGGAAGGGCATTTGCTAACGGGAGAATAAAGCCATGAAAAAATTTTTATACATGATTGCCGCGTCCCTTTCTCTGGGATGGCTTATTTCCTGTGAAACCCTTGCCACCGTCACCAGCGCGGGGGCCCAGGCTGCCGGCGCTTTTGGGGTAATCGACGAAGGTACCGCCAACGCCATTTCCCAATCCAGTGACGCTATTGCCCGGGCCGCCGAAGAGATTACTCCGGAGCAGGAATATTATATCGGCAGGGCCGTGGGGGCAAATTTGGTGAAAAATTATAAGGTTTATACCCAAAATGCCGCGTTGACCGCCTATCTTAACAAAATCTGCGCCGCCATTGTGGCTAATTCCCCTAAACCGGAAATATTCAACGGGTATCATGTCCTCGTCCTGGACAGCAGCGAGATAAACGCCTTCGCCACTTCCGGGGGACATATTTTTGTAACCCGGGGCCTTATTGAGTGTACCAATTCCGAAGATACCCTGGCCGCGGTCATTGCCCATGAAATAGCCCACATCCAGTTGCAGCACAGCATCAAGGCCATAAAAACCAGCCGTATCACCCAGGCGATAATGGTAACCGGAATTTCTTCCGCCAATGCGGCGGGCCAGTACCTCGATATAAGGGAGCTTACCGATATTTTTGACGAATCCGTCGGAAATATCGTAACTACCCTGGTCAATAACGGCTATTCCCAAACCCAGGAATTCGATGCCGACAATATGGCCTTGTCCCTTTTGGCCTCGGCCGGATATACCCCCGCAAGCCTTGTTACGATGCTGCAATCCCTGGAACAAAATCAGCCGAAACGTCCCGGAGGCTTTAATAAAACCCATCCGGCTCCGGCCCAGCGGATAAACAATATCCGGCAGACGGTGAATAATTACCCGGTGCTGGACACCCGTTCATACCGCGTTCTCCGTTACCGTTCGGCGTTTTAGGGGTTGAGGTCTAAACCATAGGGGGACTCATGAAGCAGGGTTCAAAAAAAAATTCAAAACATATCGCCGTTGTTTTTATCGTTTTTTCGGTTTTACTGGCGGCGGTTTTGTTTCATTTTTTCGGTTTGTTTGACTATCTGGAGTACAAAACCTATGATTTCAGGATCCGGCTGTTCGCCCAATCCGGCCGGCCCGCCGATGATATTGTGGTCATCCTGCTGGATCAGGCCAGCATAGACTGGGCGCAGCGGGAAAAGGGATGGGGATGGCCTTGGCCCCGGCAGGCCTATGGGGAATTATTGGATTATATGAATATTGCCCAGGCCAATGCCGTTGTCTTTGACGTGATTTTCTCCGAACCCT
>JAITBE010000200.1 GCA_031283755.1 Spirochaetaceae bacterium | reverse complement strand
GTGTCCTTCGTGGTTAGTTTTTCTTGGAAATTCCGGTGAATTCAAGGAAATTTTAACGATCAAAAAGTAAATGCTTTTGCCTTGAATATCCCTCCGCTCTCTTTACTATTAGCCGGTTGCGGTGTATCCTTAGAGAACTGCCGGAAATCCCGGTTGGGGTTCCCGGTGAAAATCGCGGATTCATCGCGAGAATTTCTTTGATCTACGGATAAGGAGAAGGTATGAAAAAAGGAATCGTATTAGCTCTGATCTTTGGTTTGAGCGCGGGGGTCTTTCTTGCCGCGGATTCGGTGGAGGGTTACTGGGTCAGCGTGGACGAAAAAACCGGTAAGCCTACCGCTGGCTGGGAGATCTACCAGAGCGGAGGCAAACTTTACGGTAAAATTCTCGGTATCGTCGGGTACCCTCCGGATGTTAAGGCCGATAAATGTAAGGAGTCCTATGCGGGATTTCCCGTGGCGGGAAAGGTAAACCAACTTCCCGTAAAGGGAACCCCCTGGATCTTCGGATTGACCATGGACAAGCCGGGTCAGTGGAGCGGCGGTAATGTCGTAGACCCCGAAAGCGGCAATATGTACAAATGCCGGATCACCTACCGGCCGGCCGACGGCAAACGGTACCCGGTCGACACCCTGGAGATGCGGGGGGAAATCGGCCTGGGAATAGGCCGCAGCCAGTTCTGGAGAAAAAGCACCCGGACGGAAGCGGAAAACCAGCGGTAAGCAGCAGGCCGGCGTTTTGATTTTTACCGGCTGATACCCGCTGGGGAGCGGCGGCAATTCCCCCTGCTCGCTAGCCTGTAGAATTCGCCTGCGGAGCCCTGGCACCGGGATTCTGGAATCCCGGTTCCTTAGGGCTCCTCCGGGCGGCCTCAAGCTTTTTTCGATAACGGTAACTTCTTTTGGGCCTACACCATGTTAATTTTTCGAGTCGACACGCTCACCGGTTCGCGTGCATTATCGGGTGGGGGAATTCCAGAGACGCTTGCAGGGGGAATTGCCGCCGCTCCCCAGCGGGCTTTAGCGGGAAGAAGCAAAATGCGGGCTTGCTTTAGGATGGGGAAGAGGCTGGGGGACTACGGCGCTGCCCTGTGGGGACCGGAGATGCCGGCGTTGCGGGGGATTCCAGTGAACTCCTGCAGGCCGGCGTTTTAATTTTTACCGGCCGATACCCGCCGGGCAGCGCCACCCAATCCCCGGCCTCTTCCCCGCTGTAAGCCAGGGCGGCATTTTGCCTTTTCCCGCTAAAGCCCGCGGGGGAGCGGCGGAAATTCATCCGTGAGCGTCTCTGGAATTCCCCGCCGGAGGAGACAAGGAACCGGGGTTCTGGAACCCTGGTTCCTTGTCTCCTCCGGCGGACTCCACAGGTTAGCGAACGGAGGGATTTCCGCCCCTCCCCCGCGGGTATCAGCCGAAAGAGGCAAAATGCCGGACTGCGGAGGGCTTATTTCAGATCCGCATCCATCTTTGTCTGTAAATTGGCTTGGATAAACTTGCGGATCTTTACCCGGACCTCAGGATCGGTTCTTTGGGTAAATATGATCACGTATATTTTGGTAAGGCCGTCCATACGGGAGCCGAACACTATCCCCTCAACCTTTAACAATATACTCTGTAGTTTGACTTGGATATTGGATATCAGGGAATTCTTTTCGATGGTGGGATCATCGGGAAAAAAGCAGGATAAACCGGCCACACTGATATCCTTAATAAAACCCTTTATAAAATCGTTGTTATAGGGCAGGTTAATAGTGGTAAGGGCCTCGTTATCCGAAGTAACCCGGATATATTTTCTTCTGCCCCAGGCATCAACGGCTTTTAGGTTTTCCAATATCTGAATAATAGCTTTTTTTATATCCGGTTTGATCACCACATAGCCGCACTTAACCTTAATCATATCTACGTATTTATGGGCCAAAATACCATTGTTTTCGGAGGCCAAAATGCAAAAAGCTATGTTTGCCGTGGGGGGATCTTTCAAAATACCCTGGATCCAGGTATCCCAGTCTTTTTCCGGCATATAATTATCAATGCTTGCGAATACGATGGAAGTGGGATATTTTTTAAGAATCCGGCGCAGCTTTAAATGATCTCTGACAATATATACCTCTAATTCCCGCTGTATAAGCTCCGCGGCTATTTGGTTCTGAACTAAGGCAGTGGGATGTAGAAAAAAAATTTTTTTTCCCGTAATATCGGTCGGGTTATTGTCAACAGCCATAGGGATATGATATCCCAAAGAGACATAACTTTCAAGATTAGGACTGTATTTATTTGGGAACGGCCGCTGTTCTCGTGACGGAGGGAATATAAAATTGTGCAAAAAAAACCGGTCGGCCTGAAATGAGCTTTATAAAAAGCGGTTTTCGGCCCGTTTTTTCCTCTCAACCCAGGGCTGTTGTTTCAAAATCCGGTATTTTGAAACAAGCCGGGCCCCTGGTTTTTTTGCTGTCCCTGGGGGTGGTTTTAGGGGGCTGTAGCAAAATTCCGCCGGCCCGGTCCGAATTTGTGTTGGGAACCGTCTGTACCGTCAATCTTTACCGGGGGGGGACCGCCGCATTATACGGCGATATTTTTGCCCGGCTCCGGGATCTGGAGGGGCTTATGAGTTCCAATGCGGCGGATACCGAAGTGGCCCGGATCAATCAAAATGCGGGCATTGCGCCGGTAAAGGCAGGGGAGGAGGTGATTAGGGTCCTTTCCGCGGCCCTCCATTACGCCGAGTTGAGCGGCGGGACCTTTGATCCCACCGTGGGCCCCCTGGTTAAGCTCTGGGGTATCGGCACCGAACAAGCCCGGATACCGGCGGAGGAGGAAATCCGCGGGGCCCTGGACCTGGTCAACTGGCGGGAGGTGATCGTCAATAGAGAAGCGGGGACCGTTTTTCTGCCCAAACCCGGTATGGGGATAGATTTGGGGGCCATTGCCAAGGGATACGCCGCGGACCAGGCGGCGGAGCTTATTAAAAAGGCGGGGATTTCCGGGGCCCTTATAGATCTGGGGGGGAATATCTATGCCCTGGGGACCAAAGGGGAGGGAAAACCCTGGCGTATCGCCGTACAGGACCCCCTGGATGTCCGGGGAGCCTATATCGGCGTCCTGGAGCTTGGGGAAAAAAGCGTGGTCACCTCCGGGGTATATGAACGGTTTTTGGAGGCCGAAGACCGGCGTTACCACCACATTCTTTCCACCGCCGACGGGTATCCGGCGGACACGGGCCTCCTTTCGGTAACGGTCATCGCCGATACCTCCATGGATGCCGACGCCCTCTCCACCGTCCTCTTTGTCCTGGGTTACGGGGAAGGACGGATTTTGGCCGATTCCCTGGAAAATATCGAAGCCCTTTTTGTCTTGCAGGACCTGAGCATCCGGGGAACTCCGGGGGCTTTGGAAAATTTTACCCTGGTTAACGACCAATACCGGATAGTCAGATAGGCTTCCTTACCGAATCCCCGTCAATTCCATCTCAAAAACCAGGAAGGTATTGCCGGGAATAGTCCCATTGCCGGCGCCCTGCTCGCCGTAGGCCAGTTCCGGAGGGATAATCACCAGCCGCTTTTCACCCAAACGCATATCCAGGACCGTTTCTTCCCAACCGGGGATGATCTGTCCGGCCCCGGCCTGAAATTCCAGCGGGCCGCCATGCAGATCAGAGGCGTCGAAAATCTCGCCGGAAAGGAACATCCCCTTATATCCCACCGATACGATTTGACCGGGGGCTGGTTTAGGCCCTGTTCCGTCCTGGATAATGGTATACCGCAGCCCCGACGCGGTTTTGGCGGTATCCGGGTATTTCGCCGTAATTTCAGCCACGTCCGTTTCCCGTTTTAACCGGGTCTTTTCCGCCGCCGCCGCCGCCGCCTGCCGCAGTAATCCGTCAAAAGCCGCCTGATCCCCCTTAAATGCCTCGGCCTCGCTTCCGTTCCGGATGATGGTAATCTTTTCGATGCGGTCCCCCGCCTGTATCGCGTTTACCACCTCCTGCCCCCGGACAATACGGCCGAAAACCGAATGTCTGCCGTCCAGCCAGGGGGTAGCCTTGTGGGTAATAAAGAACTGGCTCCCATTGGTGCCGGGGCCCGCGTTGGCCATAGAAAGAACCCCCGGACCATCGTGGGTAAGGCCGGGATCAAATTCATCGGGAAAATTGTACCCCGGTCCGCCGCTCCCGTTTCCCAGGGGATCGCCCCCCTGGATCATAAAATCCTCCACCACCCGGTGAAAAGAAAGCCCGTCGTAGAAGGGTTTTCCCCCGGTATTGTTCATTTTACCCTCTGCCAGGGCCGCAAAATTACAGACCGTCAGGGGCGCCCGTTGATACTCAAGCCGAAGGATCATATCCCCCTTGTTGGTTTTGATGAGGGCAAATAATCCGTCTCCCAAGTCGTTTTTTTCCTTGGCGGTACAGGCGGCGGTTCCGGTCAAACAAGCCAAAATAAGGCAACCAAAAGAAAATTTTGAAAAAATACCCATGCTTTAGTATATCATGCCGGGAAGGTTGGGACAATGCCGCGTTGCCGCATAATTAGTCTAACACATGCCCTGAATTGGTATACAAAAATATGGTTTCATTTTATACTTATAGTAATGAATGTGCAGGAAATTCAGGATGAATTGTTGCGGTTGGAGTATCCTTTTCTGTCACCGGATTATGATCCTGATATTGAACGATATTTTTATTTAAGAAGCTCCCATCGGCCCCAGGACGCTTTGGTTTTATACCAGAACCGGCTTAAACCCCGGTATCCCCAGGACGAATTCCGGGCCCTGCTCATGCGGTGTTACCGTTCCCGGGACCCCTCATACAAACTCATCCAGGCCAAGGCGTACCGGAATTTGGGGGAGCGCGCCCTGGAACGCATCAAAAAAACCATTGTTTATATTGTCGAAAAGGTCGAATCCTATAATGAAAAGGACGTATTTTCCACTATAAAGGCGGCGGACGAGATCCTTTTGGCCCTGCCCAAGGATCACTATGAGGCCCAGACGGGGATAGAACGGCTGCTCCATTATGCGGAGGAGCTCGATTTTTACGTCAAATCCATGACCAAGGCAGCGGACTTGATCCGTTCCTACCTAAATCAGTCTTTATCAGTGGTAGAGGAAGCTAAAAACCGCCGGGAAAGCCAGCGGCAGCAGGCATTGGAACGGGAACAGCAACGGCAGATCCGGGAAGACTGGAAAAGTTATTCCCAGCAAAAAAAACAAGGACGCCGGATGTCCCAGCGCCGTCCCATGATAGATCTGACGGCTATCGAATTTGCTCAGGAGGATCTGGCCCGAATCGAAATTCCCGGCGATATGATCAAGCCGGAGGATCAAACCCTGGCGTATTGTGTCAAATACTGGAATCTGATATACGATTCGGCCTTTGAGCAGATTCTCTATTTCTATTCAAAAAAATATGGTACAAAGCACCATGCGGTGTTTTTGGCTATCCGCCGGGGCAGGATTAATCAATTCCGGGACGACGAGATTCTCGCCTCGGTTATGTCGATCCTGGTGACGGGGTATTATTATTCTATCCGGGGGGATGTATACCTTCAGAGGAAGTGGAATTCGATAAAATCGGCGTTGCAGCAGCACGCTTCAAAGGAGGGTACCCGGCGGATCAGGCCGAAAACTACCGCCCCGCGGATAGCTTTCCGGAAGACCAGGTCCCGCCGGAATATGCCGGCAGGACCGGTAAAGGCGTCCAAAGTTTCTCCAACGGCTTCGCCTTCCGTTTTCCGCCGAAAACCGCGGAAGCTCTTCCGCATAGCCGCGTCTACGCCGGCCGAAACCGCCGGCAAAGCTGTCCAATCCCAGACAGCTCCGGCTCTAAACCGTTCTAAGAGAACCCTCCCGGTCTTACCCCGTGCCAAAACCTCTCCGGTCCGTTCCAGGATGCGGACCAAGGCCGCTTCCAACCTGGTCAAAGCCCCGGTTCGCGCCAAAGCCGCCTCCGGCCCGGCTCAGCCTTTGGTCCGTGCCAAAGCCGCTTCCGGTCCGGCTCAACCTCCGGTTCGCGCAAAAGCCGCTTCCGGCCCGGCTCAGCCTTTAGTTCGCGCCAAAGCCGCTTCCGGTCCGGCTCAACCTCCGGTTCGGGCCAAAGCCGCTTCCGGCCCGGCTCAACCTCCGGTCCGGGCAAAAGCCGCCTCCGGCCCGGTTCAGCCTTTGGTCCGTGCCAAAGCCGCTTCCGGCCCGGCTCAGCCTTTGGTCCGTGCCAAAGCCGGTTCCGGTCCGGCTCAGCCTTTAGTTCGTGCCAAAGCCGCTTCCGGCCCGGCTCAGCCTTCGGTCCGGGCCAAAGCCGCTTCCGGCCCGGCTCAACCTTTGGTTCGGGCCAAAGCCGCTTCCGGCCCGGCGCAGCCTTTGGTCCGGGCAAAGGCCGTTCCCATACCGGCCAAGCCTCCGGCGCAGCAGGAAAAGATCATTCCCCCTTCTCCCCAGCCGATCCGCCGTCCGTCCGGCCCCCAAAACCAACCTAGCGGTTCCGTCTCCGACCGCCTCCGGGAACTTTCCGGTCGTTCCTATGATGTGTATCAGGACCGGTTCCTCTCCCGGGTCCGGGGGGCAATCAGAAAAGTTATGGGTTCCGGGAAAAGGCTCTTTTTTACCCTTCCGGGGGCGGCGGAGGATCTGGT
>JAITBE010000197.1 GCA_031283755.1 Spirochaetaceae bacterium | reverse complement strand
TTTTCCATTTGGCGGATCAGGGCCGCGAGGTCCCGGGGAGGGGGAGCTTCCAGGAGGAGGGGATCCGTTGAGCCGGGGCGGTAAGCCGGCAGAATCAATTTGGCCGCGTGCAGGCCCAGCCGGGCGAGGAGGGGTTTTTCGTCCAGGGGGTCGCCCTGCCAGCCGCGTTTAAAAGATGAAAGGAACACCGGCTTAAGGGAACCGTAGAGGGGGTCGTTGACGATGGGGTGGCCCAGGCTTGCCAGGTGTACCCGGATCTGGTGGATCCGTCCGGTGGCGGGCAGGGCCTCCACCAGGCTGTAGTTCCCGGCGATTAAAAGCAGCCGGAACCGGGTTTGGGATTTTTTCCCCTGGTACTGGTCGATAATGGTCCGGTGCCGCTTATCCCCGTTGGGGACCAGGGGGAGGTCGCAGTCTGTTTCGGTCCAGGCGGGCCGTCCGTGAACCACCGCCAGGTACTGTTTGGTAACCTGCCGGGTTTCAAAGGCCGCGGAAAGCCGTCTGTGGGTTTCCCCGTCCCGGGCAAACACCACAAGTCCCGAGGTATCCCGGTCAATGCGGTGAACCGTAAAGATCCGGGGGGGCGGAATTTTACGGTCCCCTGCTTTTTCGGTATAACAGGCGGCAAGGAGCTTGTCCAGCCGGTCCCGGGTATCATCCCAGCGGTCGCCCCCCACGCTGATCCCCGGGGCCTTATCCACCACGGTGATAAAATCATCCTCGTACACCAGGGTAAAGGGCGGTTTTTGTTTCACTGGTTATGTCCGGTTACACCCTGGGTTCCGCCCCGGGGCTTCCCCCGAAAACGGGTCCCCGGGCAGGCGCCCTTGGCAGCGAGTCAAACTAAATGCACCGGTCAACATAAGTATCATTATATACGATTAAAAAACACCCGGCAATAGAGCAAAAAATTGCCATGCGGCAGCTTACCATGAAACCGGCAAGCCGCCTCCCCCCTACTTCACCTTCTCCGCCAAAACACGCATGAGTTCCGTAAAATCTACCGGTTTTGCGATATGTCCGTCCATGCCGGCGGCGATGGCCTGGCTGACATCCTCCTGGTAGGCGTTTGCGGAAAGAGCGATGATAGGTACTGTTACCGCATCGGCCCGGGGCAGACTCCGTATATTTCGTGTGGCATCGTAACCGTTCATGTTCGGCATCAACAGGTCCATAAAAATCAAGTTGTAATAACCTCCCGGAGAAGCCCTGAATTTTTCTACGGCCAGAGCGCCGTCAACTGCCTCGTCAATCGAGGCCTTGGTTTCCCCAAGCAGTTCTTTCAGCACGATACGGTTAATTTCAATATCTTCGACAGAAAGAATACGCTTACCCGAAAGATCCGGCACCACCGGATCGCCTGATTCCTGAAGAACGGAAACCGTTTCAAAATTAAGGCGGAAGCTGAAAACCGATCCTTTTTCGGGAACGCTCTCAACGTTGATTTTACCACCCAT
Source organism: Spirochaetaceae bacterium (assembly GCA_031283755.1). GTDB lineage: Bacteria > Spirochaetota > Spirochaetia > Treponematales > Breznakiellaceae > JAIRMO01. The sequence goes on along the minus strand of JAITBE010000197.1, from coordinate 1,639 downwards.
CATCTGAACAAGACTCTGGGCTATCGCAAGGCCCAGCCCTGTTCCGCCATGCTTCATGCTGTTGATACTGCCCTGTTCAAAAGGGGTAAAGAGCGTTTCCATCTGTCCGGAGGATATGCCTATACCGGTATCCCGCACCGTAAAAGAAACTTCCACTCCGGTTTTGGTTTCGCTCTCCACCGTCACGGTAAAATCGACGCTTCCGTCTTCCCTGGTGAATTTCACCGCGTTGCCCAGAAGGTTGATCAGTATCTGTTTAAGGCGGAGCTTGTCGCCTAAAACCGTCAACTGCGGAAGTGTTTCGCTGTTACAGGAGAAGTTCAGCCCCTTGGCAACGCAGCGCTCCCGGATGATGTTCTCAATGTTTTCCAGGGCGCTGTTTAAGGCGAACCGGTTGTTTTCTATCGCAAGCCGGCCCGATTCGATATTCGACATATCCAAAATGTCATTCAGTATCCCTAAAAGATGATCCGAAGAAGCTGAAATTTGATCCAGGGAAGCCGCGGTTTTGGCTTTGGTTTCCGCGTTTTTTGCTATTCTGGTCATGCCTATGATCGCGTTGAGGGGCGTGCGTATCTCATGGCTCATGCTTGTAAGGAACCGGCTCTTGGCAGCGGACGCGGCCTGTGCCGCCTGGGTCTTTTCCTCAAGCTCCTTGGTACGCTTTCTAACCGTTTCCTCCAGATGGGTATTGGTCTCTTCAAGCTCAACGCTTTTCAGAAAGTTCGAGACATAAAGCCGGTAAATAAAAACGGAAATTAAAATGGTAAGGCCGTTGACGATGACAAAATAAGCCCTCATATCGGTCTGAAAAAACTTGATCCATGCGGAAAAACCATCGGCGTCAATAATATGCTGGGTACTCAACATGAGTATCGCGGTATAAAGGCAAGAACCCAATATAGTGATGGTAACCTGAAAAGGCTGTAAAATCGGGATCAAGCCAAAAAGAAGCACCAGGATGAGCTGACCGTTTATACCCTGATGAGACAATATATTGAAGCTACAGAAAGTCATCTGAATAAAAAAGTATATATAAAGGAGACTATGAACCAGAAACACCCGGATTTTCCGGTTTTTAATTCTATGCGCCTTTGCCAGGGAGAGAAACATCCAATAAACAATACCAACAAACAGGGTTACCAGGGACAGGACGATATAATAGATGAGGGGAATCCGCATCCCATCCCCTTCCCCCTGGGGAAACATAACGTTGGTAAGCTGCAAAACCACTTGAAGACCCACAATGTAAATGGCGAACCCCCGCATACGGGTAATGTTCGTTTCCAGCCGTTCGTCCTCAAAACGTCTCCGGTATTTTTCCGGAATTCCGAAGGATACTTTGGCCGATGAATTTTTGCCTACTTTCGACATCCTTGGACCCCACTGCATAATATATTAACATAGAAAGAACGATAATACAATAGCGCGAATCAGAATAAACGCATAGAAATTTTTTATCCTCCTCTTTTGGGCGCATCCGGCCCCATCAAACCTTCGGTTTACCGCAGCCGGACCGGGCTTTCCGCTCCAATTCCTCGGGGGATGTTCGATAAGTTTAAGAAATGAATTTTCATTCGTTTTTTGAGTATGAAATATATGCCGATTCCGCCAACATACCGGGCCTCTGGTACTCCGC
>JAITBE010000105.1 GCA_031283755.1 Spirochaetaceae bacterium | reverse complement strand
ACCCGTTTTAACAGATCTTCCGCCAATACTTTATCTTTAACCAGAATATGACTTGCCCGCCATTCCATAGGGTTTATCCTCCCCCTTACTATTGTTTATTCGCAGTGGGGTCTAATACCAAAGAACCCGCTCACCGGCTCGCGGGGAGCTTTAGGGCGGTTAGAGTTGGCAACGCCAACAAAAAATGGTAGTAGACCCCACCGTTACCTAATTTCCTTACAAAACGAACCTCGTAACTGATGCAACGCTTACAAGATAGAGGTTCATTTGAACCTTTTTTAAATTTGGTTAGTTAAAAAAATCTTCTTATAATATGATATTAGGGCGTATTAAACAAGGAGTCAACAATTTGAGCATAAAAAGCCCCGGGGAAAGGAGTAACCCCGGGGCGACACCAAAAAAGAAAAGGAGGAATAAGAAGAAACAGGGAAATGATTAAATGCTTTTCATTTATAATAACAATATTTATGAAGAAAAGTAACAATAAAGAAAAAAATCGCCCTATTTTTCAGATTTCCATTGGGCAACAATATGTTCATAGGCCGCGATGGTAGCCGCCATGGTGATATCCTGTACCTCGCCCCGGCCGGCCCAATCGGCACCGTCCATATGGTACAGATGCTGAAGCACCCCTTCTACCTCCGCGACGGTACAGGCCGGATCCAATTCCCGGCGGCGCAACAGCCCTCGAATCTCCTGTTCAAAAACCTCTTCATATTTGATATCCCGCCAATCTACCGATGAAGCCACCCCTCAATCCTCCGTTTCATACTCAATCGTGCGGATTATCCGGGACCCCGGACTGGGGACTAAAACCCCAAAACGGGGGATCATTCGAATCTCCCGGCGTTCTATCCAATTCCCCCTTTCGTCCAGGGTGTAGTCATAACGAAAATCCACCGGGTCTTTCTCCCCGGGACCGGGAGTTCCGGTAATACGCACCAGAAAACCTCCCTCATCCCACTGAAAGGCATATAATTGATGGAATTCCGAGAGAACCGGTTCTTCCCCATCCACATCCGTCGGCATAGGCTGGAGAACCCACCGTTCCCAATACCGGGGACGGCCGTCTTTTGTATACCCCGCGGAAAACCTGCCCTGGGGAGAACTAATTTCCGAAATATTTCCAAAACTGTTTTGATACTGTTCTATTTGGATTTCCCCGCCGGTATATTGATTTTGTATTTTCAGGATCTCCAAATCGCCGCTGGTTCGGCTGAAAAGATAGGTAACCACCGCCAGAGGGTTTCCGTCCGGGTCATACCAGGTTTCCATGCTCCCGGTAAGAGCGCTTTGTATCGCCCCAAAAAAGACCTCCTCCCCCTGGGTTATTCTCATTATTAAAAGAGCCGGATCATCCCCGTCGAGAAATTCAATATTCCACGGCCGGTCGACATCATCTATGATGAGTTCCTGAATCTTACCGGATTCCCCCAAAACTCTTTGGATCTGAACAAATTTTCCCTGAAATAAAAAGGGGAGATCCACGAATAATTCACCCCGGTTTCGGGTTACCTGCCATGACTCTGAGTCCAACGTAAGGGTAATGGAACGGGGTCGCCCATTTTTCACCACAAAGGCATCCGGAGGCATGGACACGGGCCAATCCGGCTGCCACCGTATGTCCGGCGCGTCAAGGGCTGCTAAAAGGGCATAGACCGGAAAAAAAATCGGCTCATCCCCCGGAACTTCAGTTTCCTCCGGGGTTTCGGTCTCAACTATTTCCTCGCCGGATAAAGGGAAAAGGCAGAGAAGGACCATATATACCAAGGGTATCACCGGAAATCTCATATAATTAGTATATATGAAAAAAAACCATCAATAAAGAGTGAACTTCACCGCTTAAAAAGCCATTCGGGGGAACTGAATTTTTCTGCCGCCAGTTGCCGGGTCCGGCGTTCTTCCTGCCGGGTGGGGGTATCCGGGACTTCCCCTTCGGGGGTGCCCCGGATAAATTCCAGGGACAATGCCTGTCTGAATCCCTCCGCCAGGGTATTTTCCGCCTCGGCAAAGGATATCGGCCGGCCCAGCAGCGTTTTAAGGCTGGTAATCCGGTCCTTCACATCCTGGATAAGCTTACCTTTCAGTTTTTCCGAAGGGATCCGGAGGAGTTCAAACATAAGGTCCACATCGTTCTCCAATAAAACGGTTCCGTGCTGGAGGAGGCAGCCCTTCCGGCGGGTCTGGGCATTACCGGAAATTTTTCGTTCCCCTGATACAATATCGTTGATCGGTATAAACCGGGAGGGAACCCCCAAAAAACTTAAACCCCGGATGATGCCGGTACAGAGGAGTTCATAGGATTCATGGATGGTACTACCCGCCAGGGGATGGGTGAGGGGCATCACCATACTATAGGTTAACTCGGCCTGGTGAAAAACCGCCCCGCCCCCGGAGATACGGCGGACCACATCCACCCCATAACGTTTACAGGCATCCAGGTTAATCTCTTCCATGAGTCCCTGAAAATATCCTACCGATACCGCCGGAGGGCTCCAGCCGTATAAACGTAATACCGGCGGAGAAATTCCCCGGGATACGGCCTCCAACAGGGCTTCGTCCAGGCCCATATTATAAAAAGCACTTCCATGACCGGTTTTAAGGAGCCTAAAGGGGTATTCATCCATGGATATGCCCCTCGTGCAGGGCGGCATAAACCACCCCGGCTAATCCCGCGCCGTTTATACCAAAGGCCTCAATACCTTCCCGGCGCATCAATAAATCGAAGGTCCGGGCCAAATCCGCCACAGCCGTACCGGAAAGCCCCTGTTCCACCCGGTCAAACCGTTCTTCGGGGCTGGCAAAAAAATCTCCCCGGATACTGATGGTCCTGATACGGCCCTGTTCCACTTCGGCGGTGAACCGTATGAGCTTACATCCCTCGGGTTTCCCCAATCCTTCGAGCCGCATTATACCGTCCCCTCCGCCGCGGCCAGGGCATGGTAACTGGTTCTGGCAAAAGGGGAGGACACCACCGAGGTAAAACCCCGGGTCCGGGCTTCTTCAGCATAACGCTGAAATTCTTCAGGGGATATATATTCGGCTACAGGGATCTGAGCCGGAGACGGCCTGAGGTACTGACCAAGGACCAGGATGTCTACCCCGGATGAACGGAGTTCGTCCATAACGGAAAGTACCTCATCCCTTTTTTCCCCTAATCCAAGCATAAGGCTTGATTTGGTAACCAAAGTACCCTCTGTTTTTGATAAGCCGGAATTCTTAGCCGCCCTAAGGGTGGCGAGACTCTTATCAAAGGAAGCCCGTCTGTCCCGAACCCACTGGAGAGAACGCACCGTCTCCACGTTATGGGCCAACACATCCGGTTTTTGTTCCCCAAAACAGGCCAGCTCCGATTCGGTATAATCGGGGATAAGGACTTCTACCCGTATGCCGGAGTTCTTTGTCTTGACGGTTCCTACGCAGGCGGCAAAATGATCCGCCCCCCGGAGGGGCAGATCGTCCCGATCCACCGAGGTAAGAACCACATACCGGAGCTTTAATTCCTCCACTGCCCGGGCAATTTCCAAGCCCTCCTCTTTCCAAAGGGGCCGTCCCTCCCGAGCGGAGGCCACCGCACAAAACCGGCAGGCCCGGGTACAGAGGTCTCCCAGGATCATAAAGGCGGCGGTTCCGGAACCCCAACATTCTCCCCTATTGGGACATTGGGCTTCATCGCAGACCGTATGAAGCCGGTGTTTTTCGATTATCCCCTGTACCCGTTTCCAGGAATCCCCCGAAGGCACCTTGATCCGGATCCATTCGGGTTTTTCCGGGGTCGTTTTTTTGACCATTATTTTACCTTACCCCTGTTTTTTTCTGAAACTCCTTGGGGGATGATCGAAACTTCATTTTTTGGAACAAATTCCCTTAAAAAGAATTTTTCCACCCGGAGGTATAAAACTTAAAACCAGGGCAAAGGGTAATACCAGGGCCTGGGTCACTTGATTTTGCTGATAAAATCCGGAGAATAATTTGATGACCATTGAAAGGATACCCCCCAGGAATACATAGGTCCAAAGCCCCTTTAAAAGCCATTCGGAAAACAAGCACTTTTTTTGATCCCTGCCCCTGGCAACCTTAATACCCAGGGGAACCGCCGCCAGAATCAGGGGGTTCACATAGAGAAAATTACTGTTGTGATAGGTATAATCGTGATTGGTAAAAAAAGTCATAAAAAAGAGGAGAACCCCGGCGATCCCGAAAAAAAGCCCGAGAAAACTCTGGGTTAACCCTAAGAGAACCCGGCCTGTTTTGGGCTTTACCTTTCGTAACCAAAACAAAAACACCAGAGCCGCCGCGATAAAAATACCTAAAAAGAGTTCCCGAATCCATTGCCGGCGGGGCTTATCCAAAACCGCCGGCCGGTTTACCGCCCGGTAGAGGTTCTCAGTAGAGGCGACTAACATCCGTTCCTCCCCAAAGGGATCAATATACCGGAAATCCTGAATCCGGTTTCCTATTTCCGCGGGGAGGAACATCTCTTCCCACACCGTTATGGGGGTGTCGATATCCTGGCCCATGAGGAAATTGAGGAACCAGTCAAAAAAGGGAGAAAACCAGGTATGCCGGCGGACGTGCTGCCTCAGGGTAAACCGGCCCGGAGCATGGATGAAACGTTCTTTAAATTGGCCGTCCGTGGCAAGATCGATGATATCCCGGATACGGGTGGCACAGTTATCTTTAAAATGGTGGTAATAGTAGTCCCGGTTTTCGGGAAGCACGTTTTGTTCCACGAAAGACCATACCGCTTCTTTTTGTATCGCCGGAAGATCCAGGGTATAGATAGTTACATCCCGGTTAGTCTTGATATAATTATTGATATTAATATCGGTGGGGGAAACACCACAGCTATAGAGGAGCCGGCCAAGGGCAAAATTAACAAAAAAATGGTTGCTTTTAAAAGAAAAAAGCCCGTAGTCGTAGAACCGGCTTTGACCGGATACGGTATCTTCCACAATCAGGGCGATATGTCCCCACCAAAAGTACAATTCATCTCCGGGACCCATAACCGCTATTTTTAAGGTAAGATAATCTCCCCGGCTTCTCCCGGCTTTACTCTGGGCGGAAAGGGAAAAAACGGGTGCTAATAAAAGAACCATTAAAACCGCTAAAATACAAGGGGATTTAACAAAACCACTCAATATACGCTCCTTGGCATTTTTTTATCCGAATTTTAAAACCACCTTAGATGATGATGATTATTTTGAACGATTACGGTAATCCTGACAATCCCCGAGGTTTCTTGAAGGGCAGGTAAAAAGCCTCTCGGTTTTCAACTTTTCTTATCGATTGATTTTTATCGAAAATTAATATACTATAAATAGAGTTTTTTTAAAATCACGGCCCCCGCCGGAGCATCGGATTTTGAAATAGTCTCAATAGATAAGGAATCATTGTGGCAAAAATTAAGATTTCCGCTGTCCCTTCCGTACGCCGCTTACCCTCGTATTTACATACGATCCGGCAATATCAGCATGAGGGGGGTGAATTTATCTCCGGAACTTTAATCGCCCAGGAATTAAATCTGGAGCCGATTCAGGTTCGTAAGGATCTGGCTATTACCGGTATCATCGGTAAACCCAAAAAAGGATATCCTCTGGAGGCGTTAATAACCGCCATCGAACGGTTTCTCGGTTGGAATTCTCCCCAGGATACCGTATTGATTGGGGTGGGAAATTTGGGAACCGCCTTGATGGGATACCAGGAATTTCAATTTCACGGGCTAAATATTATGGCCGCCTTTGATAAAAACCCTGAAAAAATCGGGACTACCATCCATGGAGTAATGGTCTTGGATGCGGATACCATGGGTATTCAGATCCGCAATTTCGGGGTCAAGGTCGCCATCCTCACCGTACCTTCCGCCTTTGCCCAGGAAACAGCGGATGTCCTGGTGGAAGCGGGTATTGCGGGGATCTGGAATTTTACCAATGTAAAACTTAAGGTTCCCGATCAGGTAATAGTCCAAAAGGAGGACCTATCCTCCGGGTATGCTCTGCTTTGTGTGACCATGCAGGCCAACCGCACGGAAGAGGGAAATGGAAAAAACTTCCGGTGAGATAAAAACCGCCTCGCAGGGAGAGATGCTCCGTAACCGGATAAAAAAAAGGTACAAACACCTTAAAAAATGGGCTTTGCGGACCGGAACCGATGTATTCCGGCTCTATGATCGGGATATACCCGAAATTCCCCTGGTATTAGATCATTACGGCGGCGCGGTCTCCGGAGCCCTCTATAAACGGCCCTATGAGAAGGATCCTGCGGAGGAAGCATTATGGCTTACGGCCATGTCCGGCGCGGTTTCCGATGCCCTGGGGATTCCCCGGGAGCAGGTTTTCATCAAATACCGGGAACGGCAGCGGGGAAAGATTCAGTACCAAAAGATGGAGCAAAAAAAATTTGAGAAGGAGATCCGTGAAGAGGGGCTGATCTTCCGGGTAAACCTTTCGGATTATTTGGACACGGGTTTTTTTCCGGACCGCCGCCGGATGCGAAGCTTGATCCGCGCCGAGGCATCCGGTAAAACCCTGCTCAACCTGTTTTGTTATACCGCGGCCTTTTCGGTTTGCGCCGCCGCCGGAGGCGCAAAGGAGATCGATTCAGTGGATTTATCCCGCCCCTACCTGGAATGGGCGGCGGTGAACTTTGGGCTAAACCACCTCAAGACCCTTACGGTTTCCCCGGAATTCCTCACCGTCCGGCGCCCCCCTGAGGGCGGACTTGCCCCTTATCGGCTTATCAGGACCGATGTCCTCCCTTTTCTTGATACCGCACTAAAGGCAAGGCTCTCCTGGGACGTGATCATCCTGGACCCTCCGGCTTTTTCCAACTCAAAAAAGATGAGCGCTACCCTGGATATTAAACGGGACCATAAACTCCTCATTACCCAATGTCTTTCCCTGCTTAGTACCGGGGGAAAACTCTGGTTCAGCGCCCATGCCCGGCACCTTCGCCTTGATCCCGGGGAATTCCCCGGCTGGGAAGTTACGGACCTCTCTGCCCGCATGGAGGATGAGGACTTTCGGGGGAAAAAAATGCCGCAATGTTATACTTTTACGCGGACAAATCCTTTATAAGGACTATCGGTTGCTTCCCGGCCAGCGGCGGAGCTACGGTCCGGCGATTCTCCTGTTTGTTGAAAGGGTACGCAAATGCCGCCCTAAGGAAGCTGTCCGGCCAGTTTTTTTCACCTGTACGGACAACCCCAAGGCTACTCTTTGATATTGTACTTTTTGCGGAACCGTTCAATCCGGCCGGCAGTATCCACCAGCTTCTGTTTACCCGTAAAGAAGGGATGACAGGCGGAACAAATTTCAACCTTGATATCCTTAACGGTGGAACGAGTCTCGATCACATTACCACAGGCACAGGTGATTTTGGTAACCTCATATTTAGGATGAATTTTTTCTTTCATCTATAAATAAACCTCCCGGAAATTTATTAATCCATACCGGCGGAACCGGTGTTCATCGATCTAAGGAATGCTTCATTATTCTTAGTTTTCTTCATCTTGTCAACCAGAAGTTCGATGATCTCGATATCGTCCATGGGGTTGATAACCTTTCGGAGGATCCATATCTTCTGTAGTTCCTCTTCGGTGAGGAGGAGTTCCTCTTTCCGGGTACCGGACTTTTTGATATTGATCGCCGGGAAAAGCCTGCGGTCACTGATCCGCCGGTCCAGGTCAATCTCCAGATTGCCGGTACCCTTAAATTCCTCAAAGATAACCTCGTCCATCCGGCTGCCGGTTTCAATAAGGGCGGTGGAAATAATGGTCAGACTTCCCCCCTCCTCAATGTTCCGGGCGGCCCCAAAAAAACGTTTTGGTTTGTGGAGGGCGTTGGAGTCCACCCCGCCGGAGAGGATCTTTCCCGAGGTGGGAACCGTCTGGTTATAGGCCCGGGCCAAACGGGTGATGGAATCCAGGAGGATCACCACGTCTTTTTTATGCTCCACCAGGCGTTTGGCCTTTTCCAATACCATTTCAGTCACCTGGACGTGCCGGGTGGCCTGCTCGTCAAAGGTAGAGGAGATCACCTCCGCCCGGACGGTCCGCTCCATGTCGGTAACCTCCTCGGGACGCTCATCAATGAGGAGTACGATGAGGTACACCTCGGGGTGATTTTTGGTAATGGCGTTGGCTATCTTCTGCATCATGATGGTCTTCCCTGTCCGGGGGGGAGCCACGATGAGGGCCCGCTGCCCTTTACCGATGGGACAGAAGAGGTTGATGATCCGCTCGGATATACCTTCGGTACTGGTTTCCAGGTCGAGTTTTTTATCCGGGTAGAGGGGGGTCAGGTTATCGAAGGGAATACGATTTTGGGCCACCGTGGGATCGTCATAGTTTACCGTTTCCACCCGGAGCATAGCGAAAAACCGCTCCTGTTCCTTGGGACTGCGGATCTGGCCGTAGACGGTGTCTCCGGTCTTTAGGGCAAAAAGCCGGATCTGGCTGGGGCTGATGTAGATATCATCCGGGCCGGGGAGGTAGGAATTCTGGGGACTCCTGAGAAATCCGTACCCGTCGGGGAGAATCTCCAGGGAGCCATAGGCGTAGATAATCCCCCCCCGCTCCGTATGGGCCTTCAGAATAGAGAAGATGATCTCCTGCTTTTTTAAAGCCACCATATCCTCATGGGAAATATTATAGGAGGCCGCTAATTCCCGGAGGTCCATCATATTAAGCCGGATCAGCTCATTAATTGAAAGCCGGGGTTTGCCGTTGTCCTGATCCAAGCGGGGTTCAGGTTTACCATAGATATCCGGCATGGAAGGAAGATTTTTGGGAATCGCCGATAGGGAAAAAGCCGGAGTTTGGGAATTTGCCCCCGGCACGATCCCTCCGGCAGAAACCGCGGAAGATGGGACCGGCTGGGGGGTAACGGAGGCCGAAGAACTCCGGTAACCATTTTTACCACGGCCATCCCGGTGAGAACTGACCCGTTTGGACCGTGCCCGGACAATCACCGCTTTTCCGTTGGACTTCTCTCCGGAATATTCATCCCCCGAATCTTCGGCTCCTGAAAATTCCCCCTCGCCATAATCCACCGGGGAATTTTGTTCCGAGACTCCCCCTTCCCCCGTTTCCGCCGGACGATCCGCTTCAAACTCCGTTCCGTTATTCAGATTAAGCGGCAGCGGCGACTCTCCTGCACCGCCATAGGAATCACTCATTGCCAATTCCCCTTGTCTAAAATTGTTCGATTCGTCGGTTTCTACATTTCGACGCTTTTTTACGATTGCCATGGATAAACTCCGTTTCTATATTTTACATTCCCGATTTTACAGAACGAGAAAAAATGAGATACCATATACCACGTATCTTCAACGGGTTCATTTCCTGTTAGATTATTTTCTTAACTGAAAGGACTGCCTTGCCTAAGTAACAATACATCAACCCAATTATTAAAAAACAAATTTCTTCAACATTCTAGCTTCTTTAAATGTATACGTTTCATCCTTTCATGTCAAGCCATTCTTTAAGGGAACTTTTGAAAACCCCGCCGGGGTCTCCGGAGCTTCCTTTAATCTTCATGAATATTCCGGGTCAATTCTCTGAGGGTGTCCAGGGCCGCGGCTAAACGGACCTCATTTCGGGAACCGGTATAATGGAATACCGAACCCCGGCTTTTACCTCCCCGGTTCGCTATCCCTATCCACACCGTACCCACCGGTAGGGAACCATCACCGTCGGGACCCGCGAACCCGGTAACCCCCGCCGCTAGATCCGCTCCGCTCCGCGCCAGGGCCCCCTCTGCCATGGCACAGGCTGTTTCCCTGCTTACCACCCCATACCGCAGGATAAGTCCATTGTCTACCCCCAACATCCGTTGTTTTGCGTCTATGGAGTAACAAACAAAGGAACCCCAAAATACCCGGGAAGCCCCGGGTATCTGTACGATCAAGTCCGCCGCCAGTCCGGCGGTACAAGATTCGGCAAGAACTATCGAAAGGGATGCGGAGGATAATTTTTCAATAAGTTCCAGAGCTTCAATTCTCGCCATCACCCCTCTGCAGTTCCGCCTTTATCTCCTCGGTAGGCCGGGAAAAAATCTCCACATCCTTCTCTATCCCGGTCATACCGCAATGTCCCTCAAAAAGAACCCCATCGGCGATCCTCAACCGGGCGGCATTAACGTCCCCCCGGACCTCCGCGCCGGGAAACATATCTACTTTATCCATCGCGTTCACCATCCCTACCACGGTTCCGTAAACAATTAAGGAGCTGACTGAAATATGGTCCGCCTCAACCACGGCCCCTTTATCCACAATAAGCGCCCCGGTGGCTTCTATGGTTCCCTTGAATTTACCCTGGATACACAAGGTTTCCTTAAACCGCAAAAAACCGTTAAAATTTGTGGTATTTCCAAAGGTCACAATAGGAGAACCGGCGCTTTTTTTGCCATCCATGTACTTTTTACTCCTCCCGCAGGGAGCCCCGGATCTGATTTTCCAGGATCTGAAGCCCGATCTCGTTTTTCTTTAACCCTTCCCATTCCGCTATGGTCCGTTCAATACGGGCATCCAATACGGCAATATGCTTCCGGACCACCTTTGATTTTTCCTTAATTACATCCAGAAGCCGGGGCAGGGTGTTTTGATCGATAATTTCTTCGGTTCGGGAAACCTGGGTAATAACCGCATCTAACTCGTCCATGCTTTTAACAAAATTCGCCACATCTTTTTTTATAGCCAAACTGAATTCTTCCGCTATGTTTAACCGGGATTCCCGGACTACAATCTGCCCGAAAAGCTCCCGGTTCCGCAGGACCGCCCGGATCCGGGCAAGAACCTCGGAGAAATTATACGGTTTGGTAATATAATCATCTATCCCCAGGGCAAAACCCTCCACCTTATCTTTAACATCGTCCAGGGCTGAAAACATAATGATGGGAATTTCCCGGAATTTCAGGTCGTTTTTTAATATCTTGGTGACCTCCCATCCGGACATCCGGGGCATAATATTATCAAGCATGATCAGATCAGGATAAAACCGCTTAACCTTTTCCAGGGCTTCCACCCCATCGGAAGCTTTTTCCACCATAAATCCGAGTTTAGAAAGCATCACCTCAAAGAATTCAAGATTTATCTGCTCATCATCCACAATGAGTATTTTTTTACGGGTATTCATTGCTTCCTTCCTTTTCGCATTTTTATTATATGTACTCCTAAGCCCGCCATCAATACAAAAAAAGAGGCGGCGGTACAAAACTGGGCAAAAAAGTCCCCGTATTTGGTATATAATGAATCTGATTTTACCACGGGAATCTCCACGATAAGTTGATTTTCGGCAAAGGGCTCCGCCATGGCGAGGATCTTGCCGTTGGGGTCTATCCCGCAGGTTTGGCCCGACGCGGTGGCCCGAACCATGGAACGCCGGTTTTCCACCGTCCGGAATACCGCCATGGACAGATGCTGCATCTGGGCGGGAAGGCTCTTGGACCAGGCGTCATTGGAGAGGTTAACAATAAACTCCGCTCCGTTTTGCACAAATTTCCGGGAAAGATACCCAAAGGTATCCTCAAAACAGATGGGGCTGGAAAATTTGAGCCCGTTTATCGAAAAAACCGTAGCCTCCCTGCCTTTTTTCCAGAAATGGGTATCCGCATTCCTTAGCGCATTATACACCCAGGGAAGTTGTTTTTCATAGGGAAAATACTCCGTAAAGGGTACCAGGTGGAGTTTACGATACAACCCGGCTATTTCACCCCGGTTAAAAAGCATCACTCCGTTATAGTCCACCCGCTCCCATTGGCCGTTATCATTTACCTCCAGCCGGGCATCATCGTTCCCAATAACAAAGGGCACCTCCTGGTTTTTAAGGTAATCCAAGAGTTCCTTAACCAGGATATAAGACTCCTGATCATCCCGATAGGTCTCATGCCAGTAAATCCGGGGGACAAAAGCCGTTTCGGACCATACCACCAGATCCGGCTGGTCCGATGCCAGGGCCTCCTGGGAAAGGCGTTTCAAAACCCGAAAATTCTGCCGGTAATCCTCCATATCTCCCCGCCAGGGGTCGGTATTATGCTGAATCAGAGCGATTCGGGCAGTAGGGGCCTCTCTATAATCCACCGGAGAGATAAACCCATAGCCTAATGCGGCGGCCAGAGCAACAAGCCATATAACCAGGGCCGCCGATTCCCGGCGAATAAAAACCTTAAGGGAGGCCAAACCTTCCGTCGGATTTCCTTCCCTTCCTTGAGGGGATAAAAACCCTTTCAGCGCGGCGGCGAGATAGGCTGAAGGGAATACCACCAGGGCTGAAACTCCCCATACTCCGAAGATGCTGGCGATTTGGATCACGGGAAGCTGGGTCCATTGGGAATATCCGGTTATGCCGTAGGGATATCCGAGGAAGCCCTGGGTACGGAGGTATTCATAGGCTATCCAGATGAGCCACTGCACAATATAACCCCGCCGGGGAAAAAGGAGGGACGCCGCTTTAAGCAGGGGAAAAAGGACCGCAAAAAAAACGAGGTAAATAAGCCCTACAATGAGCCCCGCCAGGGGATGAAAAACACTTAACCAATAATTAAATAAACCGTAAGCTGCGTATCCGTAGAGGGCTCCCCAAAACACCGATGCCCCCAGATTAACCTGATATAAAAGCCAAAACAAGGGTATATAGGCAATCCAGGCAAGCAACGGGATGCCCCGGCTGACCAATAAATTTGGAAAAGAAGCGGCAAATAATAAAGAAGCGATTAATACGGCGAAAAGGCAGAGCAGGAATCGGCTCCATCCCGTCCGGCCTCTAAACAAAGTCATGTATCACTGCCATTTGGATGGGACAATTCCGCCAGATTCCATACCGCCTGTTTTAATTCCCTGCCCGGTCTAAATGCGGCGATTCCATGCGAAGTAACTGAAACCATTTCACCGGTCTTAGGATTCCGCGCCTTCTGCCGGCCTTTTCTGACCCGGATCTCGAAAGTTCCGAATCCCCGCAATTCTATGATCCGTCTTTTGACCAGGGCTTCTTTTATATCATCAATAAAAAAGTCAATAAGCAAACGAATTTCTTTTCGATTCATACCGGTTTTTTCATATATGGAATCTATAATATCAACTTTCGTTACTTTTTTTTCCACCATATATCCTCATTTAAAATAAGACCCGCCGCATTTTGGAGGGTCTTATCTCTACCGGTCCTGACCGTATTATTGAGCTTCTTTAAGGGAATTATACAGGCGCTGCATCCGTGATTTTTTTCGGGCGGCCGCATTCTTTTTTATGATACCCTTCCTGGCGGCGGTATCTATTCTTTTTATCATATCCTTAAGAGCCGCTTCCGCCTCGCCGGTTTCTTTTTTTCTGGCCAGGAGTACAAATTTTTTTACGCTGGTCCGAACAGAACTCTTTACCGCCTTATTTCGAAGACGGCGTTCTTCACTCTGCCGATGACGTTTTTCGGCGGAACTACTTTTACCTGCCAAAGGAAAACCCCCCAATACAAAATTTCTCTCACCCTTATTACTAAGGTTTACAGGCCAAAGCCCGTTAAGATTCTCTTAATTTTAAAAAACAAACGTTATAAAACCCAGACACCCCATCCGCAAAGGCGGGGAATTTTATTTGAAATCAGAAGGCCGCCGTTCGGTACGTTTGCATTTTTCGCATTCGGCGACATTTTTTACCTTTCCCGCCTCAAAAAGGGTTTTCATTTTAACTTCACCACCGCAGGAACAAAAGAATTTCTGGGTCGAGCTGGATGTACGGGCATTTTTACTGGCCTGAGCCATAACTATTCTCCTTACCGTATTAGGCGCTTATTAATAATTCCCGAAAAATCAGGATTTTAAGCCGTGTTTCAAAATCCATAGGTCTTAAAACAATCGCTTTTAATATTATGTAGAATACTACGGACGTGAAGGACCTGTCAACGGTAAAAGGCTTGGGAAATAGGATAAAGTGATAAAAATGAAAAAATTTTAAAACCTGTTTTTTGGGGAATATGGGCTTGAATTTAGAGGAAAAAGCGGGTCTTTGACCGGTTTTCCTAAGCCAACCCCAAGTCAAACCGATTTTTGGTATTAACGATAGGATTTATTTTAGACGAAGCCTTTGCCGCCGGGATTACCGGGAATTTTGGCCTGAAATTCCTGTTTTTTCCGGGGTTTACTTTAAAACAGCCCTGATTTTGTACGTTTTTTTCATTTTGTATTTTACTTTTATTAAAAAATATATTATGATAGGAAACTGTTCCAAAGCCAACCGAATTTTAGGACAAACCCTTGAGTTCCTAAAACTCAATTAGTTTTTGGAAAGCCTTTCGGAAATTGAGGCTGTTTCAAAATTTCGCTATGTTTTGGATCTGGTCCAATATACGGTGTATGTCCCGCTATCTACGGCAGACTTTAAATTCGTCCTAAACTCCACATGGGGGACGTGTAAGGAGATATGCGCCGTGGATCCCAATGGGTCTTTGTGGGCAAGCTCCGGGGTATTAAACCAGCCTTTCGAATAAAGGGAGTTGTTTTCAGAAATAAAGCTGCTCCAAAGTTAAGTTTGGGGTAAATCATGGCCTATCAGCCTATTGAGGCGGCAACAGGTTTTTTTAGGTACCCGTAGTTTAAAAGCGGCTTTAAGAAAAGGGGGTTTTAATGAGGATTACCACTCGAGGCCGGTATGCGCTTCGGGCGTCTTTGGCCTTAGCGCGGCTCGGAAAAGATGGTTCCCCTGTATCTATCAACAGTTTGTCGGAGCAGGAGAATATTTCATCCGTATTTTTGGAACAAATTTTTTTTAGGCTGCGAAAGGCGGGGATTGTTACCTCCGTAAGGGGTCCCGGCGGCGGCTTCTGTTTTGCCCAGCCTCTGGACAAATTGACCATCAAGGCGATTTTGGATGCCGCCGGTGAAGAGCTGAACCTCACTAACTGCGATAAAAGCCGAGAGGACTGTGAAAGAATCGGCCATTGTATTACCCATTTTATATGGCAAGATGTAACCGATTTGGTAAATAATTATTTTAGAAATATCACCATTGCGTCGATTCTGGAAAAATACAATATAGAACCGGGAAAAACGCGGTCAGAAGGGGTATAGCATAGTGGGAAGGGTGGACAAAATAAAAAACAATGAAGCTTACCGAAAGGTACTGGAGGCCTTCAAGAATCAGCGGAAGGGCGCAACCATCGCGGATATTACCGCAAAAACAGCCCTGCCCCTGAATTCGGTTCGGGAATTGGTAAGCGCCGCCGCGGATGAATACCAGGCCCGGCTGCAGGTAACCGAATCCGGTGAAATTCTCTACTCCTTCCCCCATGGGTTTGTCAGCAAATATCACGGCTTTCGCCGGAATCTGACCAGGGCGATGGAAAAAATAAAAAAGGGAATAAAGATTGCCGGTACCTGGATCTTTAAAGTGTGGATTATGGGGATGCTCGTGGGATATTTTGTCCTTTTTATGCTCATTGCCCTGGCATCCCTGGTTATTTCCGTGGCCGGCAGTTCTTCTAATTCCAATAACCGCTCTTCCCATCGGGGAAACGGCTTGGGGGGGATGTATTTTACCTCCCAAATTTTTAACCTGATCATCCGGATGTGGTTTTATTCGGAGTTAACCAAGTCTATAGACGGACGGTATTACGAAAACCGGCGGGCAGAACCCAAGGGCAGACCCCTTTATAAGGCTATCTTTTCCTTCGTATTCGGCGATGAGGATCCCAATGGGGATTGGGCTTCCCGGGAAAAACGGTCCCTTATCGCCTATATCCAAGCCCACGGAGGGGTAATTTCCCTGCCGGAGTTTATGGCTCTTACCGGGCTTCCCCCGGAAAAGGCTGACTCGGCGATCCTCTCCTGCTGCGCCGAGTTCGGCGGTCTTCCGGACGCAACCGAGGAGGGAACGGTGGTATACCGCTTTGACCCCCTGCTGCTCCGGACGGACGGACAGGATCGTTCCTTTTCCGGTTTATCTTCAGTCATTAAACGCTTAAAATCCTTTTCATCCAATAAAAAAAATATGAATGTCTGGTTTGGGGTGATCAACGGGATAAATTTGGCCTTTGGCGCTTACTTTCTTTTTTATGCCTTGAATATCGGCGCTCTGGTATCCCAAACACAAATAAGCGCCGGTTCTTATCTTTTCCTGGTGGCCCATGTGCTTTTCTCCAGACTCTTTTCCGATCCTCTGCCCTTCATCACCATTGGTTTGGGTGTGGTACCCCTGATCTTCTCTTTCCTCTTTTGGCTTATCCCCGGTCTTCGCTGCCTGAGGATGAAGAGGGAAAACGAGGCGGTCAAATTCGAAAATCTGAGGAGAATAGGTTATGGCCGGATCTGGGAAAATCCCCTGGAGGTAAAAGCCGGGGATCTTACCCCGGATACTCCCGAATGTCGTCCCCGGAACCTGGCCGCCGCGGAGGATAAAATCATCAAGGAACTGGGCTCCTATGCGGTTCCCGAGGTAGCAGTAGATGACCGGAGAAATCCGGTCTACACCTTTACCGAGCTTGCCCGGGAAAAGGACGCCCTAAAAAAATACCGATCCGCCCTGGATGGCAGCGCTTCTTCCTTAGGAAAAACCGTCTTTGACAGTGAAGGATGATACGAAAAACCACCTGTAAGGACCTGCCCATAGGGCCGCTTAAAAATTATGATCCCGCCGGACTTTTAAAACAGCCTTATCCGGCAAAAAGGGCCCGCAGTTCCTCATGGCTCATCCGGGCAAGCCAGGATTCTCCTGAAGAAACCGTCATGTCCGCCAGTTCCCGTTTTTCGGTGAGCATGGCGTCGATCTTTTCTTCAAAACTATTTTTAGTAATGAACCGGTGGACAAAAACCTTCCGGGTTTGACCGATACGGAAAGCCCGGTCGGTAGCCTGGTTTTCCACCGCGGGGTTGTACCAGAGGTCGTAGTGGATAACCCGGCTGGCGGCGGTAAGATTGAGTCCCAGCCCCCCGGCTTTGAGGCTCACGAGGAGGATCCGGCTGGCGGGGTCTGTCTGGAAGTGGTCCAGCACTTCGTTCCGCCGGATTTGGGTGAGGCCGCCGTGGTAGACCAGGACCATTTCGTCCAGTTCTTTTTGGATGATAGTCTCCAGACAGGAGAGGGCTTCCACGTATTGGCTGAAAACCAGCACCTTCTCCCGGTTGGCCAGGAGCTCCTGGAGCAGGGTCACCAAAAGACGGGCCTTGCCCGAAAGGTTTGACAGAGGGGGGCTTTCCTTGTCGTATACCCGGGGATGATCACAAACCTGTTTAAGGCTGGTGAGAAGGGCCAATATCAGGGCCCGGCGGTCCCGGGGATCCTCCAACTTTTCCGATTTTTCCATGGTGGCGGCCACGATACTCTCATAGAGGGCGGCCTGACCCTTTTCCAGGACCGTATATTCGTTGATACTCACCTTATCCGGCAGATCCGCGATAATCGTCTTGTCGGTTTTAAGCCGCCTGAGAAGGAAGGGGGCGGTAATCCGCCGGAGGGCTTCGGCCTTGTCCTTTTGCCGAAATACCTCAATGGGGGTTCTATAGGCTGCCTTGAATTCGGCCTGGGTCCCCAGGTAACCCGGGAGAATAAAATCGAAGAGGGAACGCATATCTTCCAGGCGGTTCTCCACGGGGGTTCCCGAAAGGGCAAGACGATACCGGGAACGGAACTGTTTTAGGGTTTTGGACCCCCGGGTTTCGGCGTTTTTCATCAGGTGAGCCTCATCGGCGATAAGGATGGAAAAGGGCCGGCGGATGAGTTTTTCGCTGTCCCGAACCGCGGTCTGGTAAGTGGTAAGAAACACCTCCCCATTCTCTGCCAGGTTACGGCGGGTGCCGTGGTAGCGGATAACGGTCAGGGAAGGAGCGAAGCGGCCAAGTTCCCGTTCCCAGTTTTCCAGGATCGCCGCAGGGGCTACGATAAGGCAGCCCTCCCCCAAAAGCCCTTCCTCTTTAAGCCGGAGGATGACCGCGATGGACTGGACCGTTTTTCCCAGCCCCATATCATCCGCTAAAATACAACCGAATCCGGAAAGAAGGAGGGAGCATATCCAGTGATAACCCCGATCCTGGTACTCCCGGAGTTGCGCCTGGAGGCCGCCGGGTATAGGGAAGGAACGTTCCTCAAAGAGATTTTTGATGATCTCCTCCGCGTCAAAGGAGAGAACGCTGTCCCCGGAAAAATGGGCCTTGAGAAAATCGTTGACCGTGGGTTCCCGGGTTTGGGAGGTTTTAAGGAGCCTGACCAGTTCCGCCGGGTCCAGGCGGATAAATTTATCCCGGAATTTAACCACCGTCTTTTTTTGTTTTACCAGGGCTTGAAATTCCGCGGGACTCAGGACCTCGTCCCCGATAGCCACCTGCCACTGCCAGTCCAGGAGTTTATCCAGGCTGAGGTAACTCACCAGGGCCCCGGTCTGTTTCACCTCCCCCCGGAGGACCAGCCGGGGCTTCAATTCCCGATGGAGGTTTTTGGGGAATACCACGGCGATCCCCAGCCGGGAAAGCAGGAGGGCGGCGTTATCCAAAAAATCCGCAAGCCGGTCTTCCCCAAGCCCCACGGTATTACGGGTCGAAAGGGCGGACAGTTCCGGAAGGTAATTGGAGAGAGCCGTAGGGGCCCGGAGGACCTCAATGGAACCGGTTTTTTTCACCGCATCCTTGAGGGGGACTTTTTCCGGCCCCTCCTCCCCTTCCAAAAGGACCTCCATGGAGAGGGTAAAATTCGGGCTCCCGTAATCCTTTGAGGGAATGTCCCGGGAGGGCCGTTTTTCAGAACCGGATTTAAGGATAAATTGATACCGGAAGGCGGAAAAATCCATCCTGAGGACCGAAAGCCAGTTGGCTATAGCCAGGGGTACGCTCCGTAATGCCGGAGCAGCCACATCCAGGATTTCACTCTGAAAAAAAAGATCCTGTAGTTCCCGGAGATTTTTAGTTCCCGCAGCGCCCTTTATCCGGGGGAAATAAAGCCGCCGTACCCATTCGGTGAGCAGGGTCGAGGAAATAAGATCCACCACGCTCCTGCCGTCGGCATAGGACGGTTTTACCCTGCCGGAGGCGGTTTTGGCGGGAGGCTTTGAACCGGACCCTGCCGGTTTCGGCGGCTTCTCCCGTTCCGGTTTCAGGGGGAGCAGCCGGTCCTCATACCGGGCCAGGGTATCAAGACAATCCCGAATCAGGGGAAGCCGGTCATAGGGGAGCCAGAGGATCCGGAGATTGTCCCCCTCCAGCAGGGGACAGGGGATGAAAGCCCCGGCGGAACAGAGGAGATTGAGGAATTTGAACACATAGTAGAGAAAGGTATAGGAGGAAGTACCATCTTCGGATGAAAAGGACCGAAATCGGGTAAAGGCTTCGTAAACCGAATACCGTTCCGGTTCACCGGAGGGACTTTGCCGGATCAAAACCAAATCCGCCCCGGATTTTGCCCCAACGCATTCCAGGGTCCAGCGGGATCGGGAAAACCGGTGCTCCTCGGCCTCAAGATCGCCGGCCTCCTTCCAGGGGAGGTACCGGGCGGCCTGATGGTAGAATTCCGCCAAGACCAGGGAAAAATCCCCTTCGCTGAAGGGAGGCTCCGGGGGCAGGAGGGAGAGAATCAGGTCCGTACAGTGGGGGATTTCGGGAAATTCCGGGGGTTCCCGGGGGATTTCCCTTTCGGCCAAACCAATATTCACGGTAAAGGGCGGGGGCAGTTCCCGGCTGCCCTTGTCCCTAAGGGAAAGCCCGTACCGATCCGCGATTTTCCGGAGGTCTACCCCCCGGAGACGGAAAAGTATCTGAGGATCGGCGTCGATTTCCCGGGCAATAATATAATACAACGCCGCCATATGTTTACAGGGATCCCCATAATCCGGGCAATTACAGGACCGTTTCATCTCTTTCCAACGCTTGGGGATAAGGTTTATCCCCTCCATTTTGAGCTTAATCAGAAAGGATTCAGGGAGTTCTCCCGCGGCAATCCGGGCAAGCAGGAAGGGGTCCTTCTCGATCACTTTAAAAACCCTTTCCCCCTCCCCTTCCTCAAGCCGGGGAAAAGAGATCTCCACCTTGTAGAACGGCTGGTAATTTCCTTTAACCTTGGCCGTTACCTTTCCGTTCTTGATTTCCAGGGAAAGTACCTTTCCGGTATTGGCATAACTTCTTCCCCGGTCCAGCCGGGCACCCATCCGGTAACTATCCAGAACATCGATAAACCATTTCCCCCAGGGAGTCCTACCGTATGTTTGCCTTGCCATAAGTCCGGATTGTATCACAGAATTAAACCTGATACACTGGGCCGGTCATGACGCTTTCATCCCGGGCCCTTTTAAGACGGATCATTCCCCCGCGTTTGAGCCCGCTGGTTCTCTTTTTTATGGTCCTCCGGCTTTATGCCGAGCCTATGGTGATGATCTCCCCGGGAGACCCCCTTTTGGATGACCTCCGGTTTCTGCTTAGGGAAGGGGGTATAAGTTTCACTTCCTTTACCCCGCCCTTTTCGGGATATGAACTCCGGGGGATATTGGAGGACCTAAACCCGGATACCCTCTCTGTTCCCGGACTGGCCGCCTACGACCGGATCATGGAAGCCCTCAACCCGAAATTACTGCTTCCCCGGGGTATTTTTAACCTGGCCCTGGGGGTACAGGCCGCCCCGGAACTCCGGTTCAGGACTAATAAGGATGTATACTGGAACCGGGAGATTCATGACAGTCCGGCCTTTCTAAAAATCCCGGTAAATTTATTTTTTACCGATTACCTGCTTCTCAACGCCGAACCGGTGTTGACTTCGGAACCTTCCGCTTATGAGGATGAAGGGGTCCTGTGGAACACGAACCTTCCCTATCTTCCGGAGCGGGTGGATCTCAACCTGCCCCTCCGGGCCTTTGCCGCCGCCGCGGGACCTTGGTGGAGTTTTCAAATAGGCCGGGACCGCCTTTCCTTTGGATCGGGCAAAACCGGGAACCTTGCCCTTTCGGATACCCCGGATTTTTACGATTTCGGCAGAATTTCCTTTTTTTCTCCTTATTTTAAATATTCATTTTTAATAAGCCAATTACCCCTTGCCACGGATACCCTTTTTGCCCCGGGATTCGGTCCGGCCTCTTCCGGGGAGCTTACCCAAACCACCCAGCGGTACCTCTATCTGCACCGTATGGACATGCGTTTTTTTCACCGTTTTTCTCTGGGTTTTACCGAGGGGATCATGGCGGGCGATTCACCCCCGGAACTGCGGTTTTTTACCCCCCTGGGGATCTTCCATTCCTTTTTTGCCTGGAATGATTATGAGGCCTGGCAAGGGACGGGCCCCCGGGGAAATACCGGGGAGGGTTCCCTGGTGGGTTCCCTCTTTTCGGTCGACCTTGAATGGGCTGTTTTACCGGGGTTAGCCCTCTACGGTCAGTTCGTGATGAACGAATTTTCTACTTTTTATGAGAAAAAACGGTGGCCCGATACGCAAGCTCCGAATGGTTTGGGATATTTGGCAGGCCTGGAATTTGCCCCTGGGTTCAAGTCCTGGCGGGCTTCTTTTTTCGGGGAATGGGTCTATACCGATCCCTATTTGTATGTCCTTTCCAGTCCTTTTGCCAGCTTTATATCCATGCGCCGGCTTCCGGAGCTTGGGGATAAGGAACTCCGCTACCGGTGGCTTGGTCATCCCCAGGGCAGGGATACCATGCTTATCGCCTTGGGAGCGGATTTCTTACGGGAGCCCTGGGGATTCGCCCTGGGTCTCTCCTTTGTCCGCAAGGGGGAGCATACCATCCATTGGGACTGGTCCCAGGGGAAGGACAGTTTTAGTGAAATAAGCCCCTCAGGAAAACCCGAAAATATTTTCACCGCCCAGGGGGAAGTGAGGTGGAAATTCCTCCCCGGATTCAATCTGAAGTTTTATACCGCGCTCTCCATGATTTTTGATCTCCGCCGCCAGGAAAGATCAACCCCGGAATTCGGCCTTGAAACAGCCCTTTCCCTATCCTATTCCCGAACCTTCTGAGCGGGGCCCGGCGGGACGATGTTTTTGGAAGGCGCTTTTTCCTCAAGGATTTCAGGAAGACATACCCGCCCCCGGTAAAGCACCTTAGGATAAATGGTAATTCCCCAATTTTTTTCCAGCCGGGCCAGACGGCGCATCTCGTCCGCGTCCCCAATGGTGATCATGATTCCCCGATTGCCGGCCCGGCCGGTACGGCCCGCCCGATGGATGTAGGGGCCCTTGTCGGCAGGGACATCCAGGGCGATCACATGGGTAATACCCGGAATATCCAGGCCCCGGGCGGCAAGGTCGCTGGAAACCAGGACCGGAATTTTTCCGGAACGAAAGCCGTCGATGGCTTCTTTTCGGTTTTTTTTATCCATGTCCCCGTAAAGGCCCGCCGCGGGGATGTGATGATACTGGAGCTGGGAAATAATATTTCCCGGTTGTCCGCCCCGGCCTGAAAAAACCAGCGTCTTTTTCGGTCTCATCGCCCCAAGCAAAGAACGGAGGTTTTGAATCTTCCGCCGCTCTTCGCAGAAAAAAGCCCAATGTTCTATCCGGTCCTGGAGAATCTCCTCTTCTCCGGCTTCTACAAAAAGAGCCTCTTCCGCCATAAAAGGCAGCAGCAGATCCCGGCTTTTGGGGGAGAGGGTCGCCGAACAAGCCGTAAGCTGCCGGTCCCGGTTTATGAGGCCCAGCAGTTCCCGGGTATCGGAAGCAAGCTCCTCCGCAAAAAGCCGGTCTCCCTCATCCAAAACCAGGGCCCGGAGGTTCCACAATTTTAACTTTTTCATTCGGGCCAGGAGTACAAGGCGGCCGGGGTTACCGACGATTATCCGGGGCCGGTCTTTTTTAAGCGCCCCTATCTGCCGATCCAGATTAGCGGAACCGATGATCAGGTTCGCCTTGATCCGCCGGTCTTGCCCTTCCAGGAGAAAATCCGCCTCTTTTTTTATCTGGGAGCATAATTCCAAGGTAGGAGCAAGGATGAGGAGTTCCGGTCCCCTTCCCTCAATACCGGGATCGTCCCCCGGCCCTGCCCCGGTGGAATTAAAAAGGGTCTGGAACAGGGGAAGGAGGTAAGCAAAGGTCTTACCTGTTCCTGTAGCGGAACAGAATAACACATTTTTACCCGCCAAAAGGGAGGGAACAACCAGCCTTTGGATAGGGGTAGGTTCCCGAATATTCCTTTCCGTGAGTTTTTCGATAAAACCGGGACTTACCCCCAGGGATACAAAGGATTCCATAAATACACCCCCTACTGATTTTTTGGGGGAAAACTTTTAATGGCGTCCCGGTATATTTGTACCAATTTTTCCGTCAAGGAATCAATGGTCCAGGCTCTTGCGTGGATTTTCGCCTCGGCAATCTTCCGTTGATAGAGTTCCTGATCTTCCAGCAAGTCAAAAATACGTTCGGTAAATTCATCGGGACTGTTTTTTACCATAAAGCCCCCGTTATTTCCGCCCATCACCATGATGGTACCCATTTCGCCGATGGCCACCACCGGCGTACCGGATAACATGGCCTCGATGGTTACCAATCCCTGGGTCTCCGTTAACGAGGGAAAAACAAAGATACTGGAAATGGCATAGGTTAAAGCCAGATCATCCCGGGTCAAATATCCGGTAAAAATACAGTGTTCTTCAATACCCTTTTCCTCACATTCCTTTTGGAAATAAGCCAGATCCGGCCCGTTACCGACAAACAAAAAAACCGTTTCCGGGTGTTTCTCCCGGATCCGGGGAACCAAAGACAGCAAAAAATCCAGGTTTTTTTCTTTGGCGATCCGGCCGGCGAATAACAATATCCGCTTTCCCGTTAAAATGGGATATTTTTTTTCCATAGTATTTCTAAAACGGTCCACTTCCGAGGTTTCGTGTTCAAAGATCCGGGGATCTATCCCCGTGGGCAAGAGGTAGATCTGTTTTTTTATATTATACTTTTTAATGACTTCCTGAATCTGAACGGTGGGAACAATAATCAAATAGGCTTTGTTGATTACATATTTAAGGTAACGGCGGGCAAAAAATTTAAGAAAAAACACCGGAACCATGGGAAAATAATTTACCGCATAATCTTCCCAGAGGGTATGAAAAGTATATACCGCGGGGAGGTTATTCCGCTTTGCGTATTGAAACCCGAATTCGGCAATCACAAATTCAGAATTAATATGGAGTACATCCGGGCCAAAGAGGTCGATCTGTTTGGATACCCAAAACCACTTATGTATTTTTGCCAGCCGGTCTTCCTTAGAAAGAAACAGGGGCATGGAAGGGACCCGTATTACCAGGGGTTCTCCGCTCTTGTGTTCCCCGTTATCCCGCTCTTGCTCTGATTCTGAGGTGATCCGCTCCACCGAAGCCGCGTCGGGGTAAAAAGAACAAACGATCAACACCTCGTGGCCGGCCCGCAGCAGGGCATGGGAAAAAGAATCTACCGATACGGTAACGCCGTTAACCCGGGGCCAATAGGCATCGGTAAACATGACAATTTTCATATAATTCAAGTATAACATGCCGAGGGCTTTTTGAAAACAAGTTCCGTAACCATGCGGATCTTATATGCTACCGGGCAGCCGCAAGCGACATGGAAAAAGGCGCCGCATATTGTTCGGTGCCGTCTTGTCTGGGTATTACCCAATTCCATGCCCCTCATCTATGATTTAAAGGTGGAAATCATAGGAACTGAGGGCGCTTTATATCTTGATACGAATGATCAAATGCTGCGGAAGGGGACCGGCAGCGCCTATTCCCACGTACACACCATGGGAACCAGGATCAACGGCCTGTCCACCGGCGGCGCTAATTTTATGGTCCATTATTTTGTGGATGTCCTGCGTAAACATGAAACCCCGGAGGCCAATGAGAAAGCGGGCCTGATCAATACCCGGATCGTAGAAGCCATACACCGGTCTTTGGAGAGCGGGCTGGTGGAACAGCTGCGGGCCGAACCGCCCTACCCCGGCGCACTGGTATAAATTCTATAAACTTGATAGAATAAATTGTTGAGTTATATTCAAGGCATTCCAAAAAATTGAAATTTGGGGAATGTTTTGATATAAAATTCCATATTCACAAGGAAGATACCGGTGATTAGTATTGGCATTATTTTTCTGGTGGTATTTTTAGCACTGATGACGGGAATTGGAATATGGGGGATGCGAAAAACCAAAACCCTGGGGGATTTTTTCCTTGGGGGCAGGACCATGGGGCCCTGGGTTTCCGCAGTAGCCTATGGAACTTCTTATTTTTCCGCGGTGATCTTTATTGGCTTTGCCGGGGCCCAAGGCTGGCAGTTCGGTCTCAATGCCCTGTGGATCGCCTTGGGAAACGCCTTCATCGGCGCCTGTGCGGCCTGGGTGGTTTTAGCCCGGAGGACCCGGCGGATGACTCAGAACCTGGATGCCATGACCATGCCTGAATTCCTTCAGAAACGCTATGGGGCAAAACACCTAAAACCCGTAGCGGCTTCGGTGATCTTTTTTTTCCTTCTCCCCTATTCCGCTTCGGTTTTTAAGGGCCTGGGCCACCTTTTTGAGGCGGTTTTCCATATTCCCTATGACTTCGCCCTTCTTATCATGATCGCCTTTA
The DNA here is from genome assembly GCA_031283755.1 of Spirochaetaceae bacterium. Taxonomy (GTDB): domain Bacteria; phylum Spirochaetota; class Spirochaetia; order Treponematales; family Breznakiellaceae; genus JAIRMO01. The sequence goes on along the minus strand of JAITBE010000105.1, from coordinate 2,932 downwards.
CCGGGGTATACCTCATCCTGGGAGGGTATTTTGCTATTGCCATTACCGATTTTATCCAGGGGATCATCATGTTTTTCGGTGCCGCCGCCATGATCATTGTACTCTCAGGCCAGGGCGGAGGACTCTTGGAGATGATCGGGAAGGTAGCGGAAAATTATACAATCCACGTTCCCCCGGAACGGCAGCCTTCGGCGCTGACCGTTATTTCCCTGGTATTTATGACCAGTTTTGGCACCTGGGGGCTTCCCCAGATGACCCAGAAGTTCTATGCCATCAAAAATGAGGCGGTGATCCCCCGGGCCGCGGTGGTGACCACGATTTTTGCCCTGATGATAGGTATTGCCGCCTATTTGACCGGCGCCTATGCCCATGTGTTTTTTGATCTAACCACGGTTCCCCAGAATGCGGCCGGAGCCATCCTCTACGACTCCATTGTCCCCACCCTATTGACCAATCAGTTTATCGGGAATCTCCAAATTCTGTTGGCCCTGATCCTGCTCCTGGTACTTTCCGCATCCATGTCGACCCTGTCATCCCTGGTCCTGGTATCTTCTTCTTCAGTGGCCATAGACCTCTACCCTTCCCAGGTAGATACCAAAACCGGCAAAGACCGGTCCGTGGCGATGATGCGTCTCCTTTCGGCCCTGTTTATCATCGTGTCCTATTTTATTTCCCGGTTTCAGATAGGATTTATCGTTACCCTTATGTCCTTAAGCTGGGGAGTTGTTTCAGGCGCCTTTGCCGCTCCCTATATCCTGGGCCTATACTACCGGAGGACTACAAAAACCGGGGCTTACGCGGGTCTGATTACCGGGCTGGTTACCGAAATATTCCTCTTTTTTATTTTGGGAGCTGCCCAATCCCCCCTGGCTGCGTCCTTTGCCATCGTGGTTCCATTTATCGTGGTCCCCCTGGTTTCCCGTTTCACTACCCCTCCGGAGAAGCAGCTTTTGGATAGGGTCTTTGAGGGAATTTAACGGACGGAGTATGAGCCTTGGGGCAGGCCGGGAAGCCGGCTGTTTTCCGGCCTGCCGCGCTTTGGATAAAGGGGATGTAAATGCTATGACGGATTCAAATTCCACCAGACAAACCTTACTCCTGGGAGATGAGGCGGTTGCTCTGGGCGCGCTCCACGGGGGTGTAAGCGCGTCCTACGGGTATCCTGGCACCCCTTCCACAGAAATTCTGGAGTACCTTATCGGTGAATATCAGAAAAACCGCCAAAGCGGGGCCGGCGGGCCCGCAGCCCGGTGGTGTACCAACGAAAAGACCGCCTTGGAAGGGGGGTTGGGGATATCCTTCGCAGGCCGTCGTTCCATCGTCACCATGAAACATGTGGGTCTCAACGTGGCATCGGATCCCTTTATAAACGGCGCCCTTTTGGGGATCAAGGGGGGTCTGGTAATCGCCGTGGCAGACGATCCGGGGATGCACAGCTCCCAAAATGAACAGGACTCCCGGTTTTACGCTTCCTTTGCCATGACCCCCTGTCTGGAACCCCGAAACCAACAGGAAGCCTACGATATGACCCGGGAAGCCTTTGATGTTTCCGAACGGTTCCGTATTCCGGTGATACTGCGTCTGACCACAAGACTCTCCCATGCCCGGGGGGCGGTGACCCTTGCCCCGGGCCGAGCGCAAAATTCTCTTTCCAAGGCGGAAGACAAGACCCAGTGGATGCTCCTTCCTGTCTATGCCCGGCGGAATTATCTTTTCCTCATCGAAAAGCAAAAGGATATCCTGGCCTGGTCAACGGCCCATACCGCCAATAAGGACGAGGGAGAAGACAAAAGTCTCGTGGTGATCACCTCCGGTCTGGGGGGTAACTACTACGAGGAAAATCTTGAGGATTTTGTGAAATCCCGGGGAGGAAAGGTTCCTGCCCGGCTCCACATCGCCGCCTATCCCCTTCCGGTCGAATCGATCCGTAAACTCTGTCAAGGGGCGGAACGGGTCCTGGTATTGGAGGAAGGCCAACCCTTTATTGAGGAGAAGCTCCGGGGTATCCTGCCCCTGGCCGCGGTGGTTTCGGGGCGGTTTGACGGCACGGTGCCCCGTACCGGGGAATTGGATCCCGATAAGGTGCGGCAGAGTCTGGGGTTGGCTCCGCGGCCCAATGTACTCACTGCCGGAACCTTCGATTTGACACGGCTTCCCGGACGTCCTCCTCAACTTTGTGCAGGCTGCCCCCATGGGGATAGTTATGAAACCATCAAAAAAGCGGTGGCGGAGCTTCCATCGGTGGCAATCACTTCGGATATCGGCTGTTATTCCCTGGGAGCCACTCCCCCCTACTCGGCTATTGAAAGTATCGTTTGTATGGGGGCATCCATAGGTATGGCCAAGGGAGCCGCCGAAGCGGGGATAACCCATGCCATCGCGGTCATCGGCGATTCTACCTTTCTCCATTCGGGAATAACCGGCCTTATCGACGCGGTAACCGCAGACCTCCCCATGACCGTGGTAATCCTCGATAATTCCATCGTGGCTATGACCGGTTGTCAGAAAACCATGATCCCCTCAAACCGCCTTCCCCCTCTGATCCTGGGTCTTGGGGTTAAACCGGAACATCTCTTGGAACTGGAGGCGAAACGGCAATTTCTGGAAGAAAATGCCGCCCGGCTCAAGGCGGAAATTGAGTACCGGGGACTGTCGGTCGTGATCTTGAAACGGGAATGTCTGGAAGCCTTTCGGATACGAAAAAAACAGGAAAAAGCAGAGTAAGCCCGGGAAAGAGGTTGTCCGAAAAGGCTAGAAAAAATTGTCTCAATATACCCTTGTCCTTAGTTCCGCATCACGGAGGAGGTCCTTTTTGGTATGTTTTTGACTTATCCGTGGATGAACTTGTATAAAATGAGGAAAAACGATATTATATCTTCATGAAAAAGGACATCATCCTTGCGGGGGTCGGCGGACAGGGGGTATTGTCCAT